>JBEEMV010000266.1:0-5214 GCA_041192505.1 Bacteroidota bacterium | reverse complement strand
CCGCTACGCTCCACTTCAGCGTATGCCCCTGTTGCTCCGCTCTAAATCCATTTACACAATCTGCTTTACGCTACCATATTTTACCAAATATACTAAGTAATAATGCACTTGTTTCTACGTAATTCAACGTAGTGGATAAATTATTACAATTTCTAAAAATGATTTTGAGTCTTTATCTATACTTGTTTTAGGTAGATGCTAGTGTAAAGCAAGAAGAACAAGTAGTACTTTCGTTTTATTTGGTTAAATCAGTAAATCCCTTAAAAAAATACGTGTTTTTACCTATATAATTCTGCTATAATGAAAGTAGATTTGGAACAAGAAAATCACTCATTATTATGGAACAGAAAAAATTAGCTATCATTGGCACAGTAGGCGTACCAGCTTGCTACGGCGGTTTTGAAACCTTAGCCGAACATTTGCTGGATAATTTAAGTGATGAATATAAAATTTCGGTGTATTGCAGCGGCAAAAAATATCCGAAAGAAAAGCGCAAAGCCGAACACAAAGGCGCTAAATTAATTTACTTACCATTTGATGCCAATGGCATTAGCAGTATAATTTACGATACTATTTCAATTATTCATGCCATGTTTACTGCCGATGTATTAATGGTATTGGGCGTTGCAGGGGCTTGGATGTTTCCATTTGTAAGATTATTTACCAATAAAAAAATTATAGTTTCGATAGATGGCATTGAATGGAAACGTAGCAAATGGAACAGAATGGCACGTTGGTATTTATGGTGGGCCGAAGGAATTGCTGTCCGTTTTTCGCATGCTGATATTTCGGATAATGAATCGATACAAGATTATACAGCCCGTAGATATGGTTCGTTGAGCAATGTAATTGAATATGGCGCCGACCATACCATGAGTGTGGCTATTACGGATGAAGCCAAAAAAGAATATGCATTTTTAAATAATGATTACGCTTTTAAAGTTTGCAGAATTGAACCCGAAAATAATGTTCATGTAGTAATTGATGCATTTTCTAAATGCGAAATTCCGTTGGTAATTGTTGGCAATTGGAATAATAGCGATTATGGTAAATCGTTGCGTAGCAAATTTTCATCATTTAAAAATATTCATTTATTAGATCCTATTTACAATCAAGAAAAGTTGGATATGCTTCGTGGCAATTGTAGTTTGTATGTGCATGGGCATAGTGCAGGTGGCACAAATCCATCATTGGTTGAAGCCATGGCATTGGGTTTACCCATTTTTTCGTACGATGTAAGTTATAACAGAACTACAACCGAAGGCAAAGCCAAATATTTCTCTACTACCGAACAGTTATTAAATCTGTTGCAAACAAATTCGAAAGAATCGTTAGCCGAAATGGGCGCATTAATGAAACGCATAGCAGGTATACGTTATACATGGGTAGCCATTTGCCGTAAATACAATTACCTTATTCATTCAGTATCAAAAGTGAAATATAAAAATGGAATTGATTCGTCGTATAGCCATTTGCGCCGTGAAGATTTAGCCTTGTATAATTTAGAACATTTGAAATTTGCTGATATGTTTTATCAAAAACGAAAATCAGCTTAACAGCATTTTTACCTCAATAAACCACTTTTAGTTATGAATAATTTGATTGTTCAGTTAGGATTAATTTTTGGGTCAAGCTTTTTATTAAGCTATTTATTTATTAAATTTTTCAGAAAAAATAGCGTAAAATTTGGCTTAATTGATAAGCCTAATCATCGCAAAGTACACCTCAATCCTACCCCAGTAATTGGTGGCATTTCAATATTTTTGGCCGTTTTATTTTCGGCATTATTAAGCAAGCAATTTTTAGAAGTAATTTATAATTATCCTCAAGTTTTTGGATGTGCTGTTGTAATTGTAATTGTAGCAGTATGGGATGATATGAAAAATTTACCAGCCATCTATCGCCTAATAGTACAGCTTCTTACCGCTTTTGCCATTGCGGCTTCGGGCATTCGTATCACATCATTTAATGGCATATTTGGTATTTTCGAATTATCAGAATGGATGCAATATGCTGTTACTATTATCTTCTTAGCTTTTGCTACCAATGCATTTAATTTAATGGATGGTGTGGATGGATTATTAGGAAGTATTGCATTTATCAATTTCGGCGTTTTAAGTATTATATTTTATATACTAAAAATTGATTTATGGATTTTTCCGATGATTGGATTTATGGGTGCATTACTTCAATTTCTTCGAGCTAATTTTTCATCTAAAAAAATATTTATGGGCGATGCAGGCTCGATGGGTATTGGTTTTTTTATTAATGTAATGGCAATTATTGCTTTGCAAAAAAGTGTAACCTTACCACTCACCATTCCTGTTTACCCATTAATTGCAGCACTATTATTTATTCCGTTTATTGATGCGGTAAGGGTTTTTGTAATGCGTATGTCTACTGGTAATTCACCTTTTACACCCGATAGAAATCATCTTCATCATTTAACCATGATGGCAGGCTTAAAACATGTGCATATTACTACTTTCATCATTATTTGCCATGTATTATTTATTGCTTTATCCTACTTTTTATCTAATCATATTTCAGTATTGATAGGCATTGTAATATTGGCATTTATATTTTTTGCCATTGTTAAATTTTTATATTTTAATAGAAATATGGAAAACTGGATGAAACGAATTAAGGACATGGAAAACAGCGAAGAATAATTTTTTTATAAACAACCCAATCGCCCTAATTCTGTAATTAATTTGCTTACTGGCAACCCCATTACATTATAAAAACAACCATTAATTTTTTCAATCGCAATTAAGCCAATCCACTCTTGAATGGCATAGCTTCCAGCCTTATCCAATGGTTTATAATTATCTACATAATAATTTATTTGTTGTTGTGTTAATCGTTTAAATACAACTTCTGTTTTTTCGCTAAATACACTTAAAGGTTTTTTTGTTGTAGCATCTAATATGCAAACGCCCGTTATTACTGTATGTTGATGAGCTGAAAGTTTTTGCAACATCATTTTTGCATCGTTTAAATCGGTAGGCTTTCCTATAATTTCATTGTTCAACAACACAATAGTATCGGCACTTATTATAATGGCATCTTCATTCATAAGCTGTGCAGTAGCCAATGCTTTTTCTTTTGCTAAAGTTTCGGGTATCCAACTTTTTTCAATTTCGTGGCGTTGCAGTAATTGAGCTATGATAGCAGCTTCATCAACTTCGGTTACTTTTATTTCAAATTCCAATCTTACTTCTTTCAACAACTGTTGTCTTCGTGGCGAACCACTTGCTAATATAATTTTTTTTTGCATGATTACATTTAATTAAAATAATTTTCGAACCAAAGCTTTATAAAAAGCATCGAGCATATACCTGCCAACATTACCAATTTTAAAACCATGCTTAACACCGCATATTGCTTCGAAGTATTTGCTGTCCATATTTTTATTACCACAAATAATAAAGGCAATTGAATTAAAATGATGTTGAATAAATTCCAACTATTAAACAGTTTATAAAAATTACGATGATAGAAAAAATGAATTTGAAACCAGCTTAATACAATCATCGAAACTATAATTATTGATACACAAATAATTTTTGTTGTTTTTATTGAAGCCCAAATAGGTAGTGTATTACAGCCTGTTTGTTCATCCCCTTCCACATCTTGTAAATCTTTAATTAGCTCTCTTATCAACTGCATTAAAAATGCAAAAGCCGAAAATATTAAACTGATTTTAAAAATTAACTGCGTTGAAGTTTGAAATTGAATAGTGTCATTATAAAACACAATAGGCTCGAAAAAAACAGGCATTAAAATTACAATTGCACCCAATAAAGCCACACTTACATTGCCTACAATTGGCATTTTTTTTAATTGGGTAGCGTATAGCCAAAGCAGCCCCACTGCTGCTAAATGAATACTTGAAAGACGCAAGGCATGAACATAATAAGCCAACATCATTCCTAAAAAAATACCAGCAATATTTAAAACATAATAAAAATTAGAAGCTACTTTAAACGAAATATTTTTGCTGATAATTAATTTTTCGGGCTTGTTTATTGCGTCTGTATCCACATCACAATAATCGTTAATTACATATCCTGCGGCATTTATCAATAATACACTTAGTACTAAAAGTGCAAACCAACCTTCATTTAAATAAGGCGCTAAATATCCTTCGTTAGTAGTACAATTTTTTAAAATAGGAATGATAATAAAAAACCTAACGGCATACATGGCAAATGCAGTAAGCAAAAGGTTTACGGGACGAATAAGTTGAAAATAGTGTTTCACAAATAAATAGAAAGTTGATAAAATTAAAACAGCAAACCAAAATTGATTTGCTGTTTTAATTTTTTATAAAAAAATATTTTAATCGTTCGACTCGTTGTTTATATCTCGTTCTACTTCTTCCATCAATACTAAATCGGTAGCTTCTGAAACTGTAGGTACAATTTGAAGAATAGAATCTAATTGACTAATTTTAATCAACTTCATTACATTATCATTTGCACCAGCAATTACAAACGTTCCGTTAGCTTGTTTACAAACTCTATTGCCCACTAACAACGAGCTTAATCCACTTGAATCAACAAAATTTACTTTTGTTAAATCTAATATCATATTGCGTACGCCTTCGGCATGTAGCGTTACTAATTCAGTTTTAAATTGCGTAGCATTTAATGAATTTAACTTCTCTTCTAATAATGCAAGCAAACAATATTTTTCTTGGCGGTCGATAAAAAATTTCATACAGTTAACTGGTTTATGTGAAAAAAGATGTGGCGTAAAAGTATACCTTTCTAACGTAATTTCAAACCACTAAGCTACCTTTAGTGAAATATTTATTTTTTGTAAATCATTTAAAAAACTTTTTACGTGTTGTTTACGTTATTTATAAGTGTAATTACGTACGTGCAACAAAACAAAAGTTTCATTTGTTTACAATGTGTTACAACAATAGTTTTATTAACCACAAAATCAATACGAATATGGAAGCAAAATTTTCACCAAAAGTAAAAGAGGTGATTAATTATAGCCGAGAAGAGGCTTTAAGATTAGGTCACGATTTTATTGGCACCGAGCATTTATTATTAGGATTAATAAGAGATGGCGAAGGATTGGCAATAAAAATATTAAGGTCGCTAAAAGTTGAAATAGCAGATTTACGAAAGAATTTAGAAAATTCGGTAAAAGATAAAGTAAGTCATTCAACACCCAACATCAATAATTTACCATTAA
>JBEEMV010000265.1:0-6822 GCA_041192505.1 Bacteroidota bacterium | reverse complement strand
TAATAGTTTAGTTCAATTTCTTGTTTTCTTTTTTTGGCGGTAAAAAGTTTTCGCTAGTAACTACACTTTTACCTGTTTTGGCTTCTAATTCTTTTCGGGCATTTTTAGCTACTGCACCACCTTTTTTACTGGCTACTGCATTTTGTTGTAAGCCTTTAGCTTTTTCGGTTTCGGCTATTTGCCTTGTTGATAATTCAGCCAATGCTGTAAAAATTAGTTCGGCTTCATTCATGTGGTCTCTTAGGTTTTGAGATTTTAAGCCTTTTAGGTCTTTGTGTTTTTTAACGGTTAAGCCAGTCCATTCTTGATGAATGATGTTGGTAAGTGCTGCAAATTCTTCGCCTTTTTTTACGCCACTTTCTTGCCAGTAATCTGTTAGTTTGTTTCGGGTTTCCTGCCCTGTCATCCTTTGCTGTATCCATTTTTCGCTTCGCCCCAGTTTTTGCCAATTTTCTCTTGCCCTATCTATGCTTTGGCTAGGGTCATTTATTTCTTGCATACGTTCGTAACCAACCTTTGCCAACCATTGCTTAAATGGTTCAGCTTTGGGGGATGGTATGGATTGAATGAGGCGAAGTAATGTTTCTGTATCTGCCATATCAGTTTCTCTCATTTTTAAATCTTCGGCTTGCATTTTCAACCGTACGATTTTATCGTACACTTCACTGCCTTCGGCTGTTAGCTTCTTTTTTAAATCACTCCAATAGCGTTTTGGAATTGTACTTCCTGTTAATATTTCAATTACATCTATTACACTGAAATACCATATTTCTTTATCTGAATCGAAGTGGCTTCTTACTTTTTTTTGCTCAAATAATTTAATGTCTTTCATTATTGTTAATTATCAATGTTTAATTTTTTTAGCCAAGTTGAGTATTCTTACCCACTAAATTCATTCAATAAAAGTAATTATTCTTTGTATTGCTATATACTCACATTTTTTATATGCTAAACCTTACTCATTTATTTTTTAATTGTTTTAAAATATCTTCAAAATATTCGGTTTGTAATTGTTGAACTTCAAACATACTTTGATTTTGATGCGTTAATAAATGATCGAGTTTTTCGTGCAACATTCTTATTTCTAATTCGGCTTTCAAATTTATTTTATAATCGTGTTCGCTTCGCATTCTATCTTTTTCTTCTTGCCTATTTTGGCTCATCATAATAATAGGTGCTTGAATGGCTGCCAAACAACTAAGAATAAGGTTTAATAAAATATATGGAAATGGATCAAAAGCCTTTGTCATCAACATAAAAGTGTTAAACATCATCCAAATTAAAATAAATGAAAAGAAGAAAATAATAAAAGTCCAACTGCCACCAAATGATGCTACTTTATCGGCTATTCGTTGCCCTAATGTAAAGCTATCCTTTTCATGTAAATCAATATTTTCAACCAATAATTCTTGATTGGCAATACTATCAATTACCGTTTTTTCAATACTATTTATTTCGCCCTGATTTTCAGAAATTATTTTTTCCAAATATTTTCGTCTGTAAATATTTAGTTCTTCAATTGAAATATAGTCTTTGGCAGTAAATGTTGGAATATCTTTTACCACTAATTCAAAAATGCCTTGATGTAAATCATCGCCTTTGCGAAGCATTGATAATGGTAATTCGTTTTTAGTGATGCTGCAAATGGCCGTTGTTGGATTCATTTTATGTTTTTGTTTGTTTCAAAATTAATATAAATGCAGTGCGATTTTTTTTATTAAATCATAACTACTTCTTAATTAAAACAAAGCCCTAATAGAAGCCCTGCCCGTATGTACAATATTGGCTGTGCCAGTTTTTCTACCATCGTAAATAATACTCATTTCAATATTATTTGCCAATTTTCTTTCGATAGAAACCGACCATAAATAATTGCTACCTTTTTGCAAACCTTCTAACATGGCATAAGCCACTGGCGTATTTGTAGCATGATTATATTGCACCGATGCTAACGAAAAAGATGCATTTACAACGCTTGAATTAAGCACATTCCATTTTAATTCGGATGTGATTTTTTTAACCAATGCCGAGTCTTTTGGTTGCACTTCAATATTTAAAATATTTTTGAAAGATGCAGCCATGCTTACTCTGAAGTTTTTATTCAAATACAAATTCAATTTGGGTTCGATAAAAGTATATTGCAAATTGTAAGTTTGATTGTAAACATATTGCGCCGAATTGCCTTTATTGCCTACTTGAAATGTGTTGGTATTATTTAATTTCGAAGTAAAATTTAATCGAGTATGCAGCGTAAATTCTTTCTTTAATCTTGTTTCGAAACCATAATTTAATAATTGTTTTTGCACATTGCTCAACCACCCCAAATCAATCCCCCACCCTGGTCGGTTTCTATTTATAAATAATGTTGAGTTAAATAATTGAAGTTCTGAAACCTTTAATGAATCAACAGTTGAGCTTATTGGCTCATAACTTTTAATACCAGCAGCTGTTAAACTTTTTTTAGTTAATTGAAGATTGCTTTGCAGAATAATTCGGTTCATCCATTTTTTCGCACCATATTTTTCTGCCCAAAAATTAGCAGGTTCAATACTTATAGATTGATTCCATTGTACCTGATTTGCTTTTATATAATTTGTGGTAGGAATTAAAATTCGATTATAGCTTAATTTATTCTGAAAATCATTTTCGGTAAATTCATTTAATTGCTGAATACCATCTGCGTTCAAATCATTCCAAGCATATTTTCCTGTGCCATCGGGTACTTTTAAAAAAGTGTATTCACGTTTTGGTTCTTGCACATTTCCTACTTCATATAAAGTTTCAAAATTGATTAAGCCTTCAAACAATTTCAAAAAATAAGTTGCTCTACCTAATGCAGTATTTTCATTGCGTTGTTTGGTTAATAAAGTATCATCTATTTTTAAATTTCGGTACGAAGCCACTAATGTAAGTTTGCTATTTTCATTGGTATTGGTTTCGAAATTTAATGAGGCTGCATCAGCTTTTGAGGCTGAATGGAACGAATTATTCAGCACCACATTATCCCATCTTCTATTAGCATTTAACGAAATTTTATTTTTGGCGGTATCGCTATTTTTTGCAAACCATTCTACATTATCAAACCAAAAACTATTGTGCGAAAGCGTATCATTTTGGCGTTGAATATTTTGTTCTCTGTTCCAATTTAATCCTGTTTTCCAATTTATTTTTTGTGAAATAATTTTAGATAAATGGGCTTCAGGACGAATAAAATTTCCTTTCGAATTTATATTTTCAAAATTCAAAATACTTCCACCTGCATCAAAATGAAAATTATTTTTATCGAAATAAAATTTAGAAAAATGCTTGATGCCTTTATAAACCGAATCTGCCAACAAGGCTTGAGCATTGTATTGTAGCATAGTTGATTTTGCAATTTTAAAATTTGCACCAACCGAAAAAATATGCTGATTAAATTTTATGATGGCACTATTTACACTCCAATCTCTATTAAATTCTACCGTTCTAAAATTTTCAACAGGCTTAAATCTGCTCTCAACAAATTCATAACCAAGGTTGGTTTGTGGTTTGGTTTTAAAAATATTTTTCAAAATATTCCAATGCTGTTCGGCATTTATTTTTATGGCTGTACCAGTATGAGTTTTGTTGTTTATGGTTGAAAGTGTATTTGGGTCGTACTCACTCAAAGCCGCTTCTATGCTTATTTTCTGAACTTCATTTTGATAATTTATTGCAGCCGTAACAACTGTTTGTTTGTTGGGTGCAATTATTTTTACAACAGGTAAATACGTTCCTTTTCGTTTGCCAACATAACTATAAACTCTGCCATTTGCTGCTGCTTTTAGTTGCAAATAATCGCCATTTCCAAAGCCTACATTTGTAAAACTCACGGTGTATAAACTGCTATCTTTATTTGCCGAAAAAATAAAAACAGAATCTTTGTTGCCATTAATTATGGTATCTATTTTTCGATATAAAATTTTATTTACATCATAATCGGCTAATGTGGTAGAACCTACAAACGCTTGCTGAATGCTATCGCCAACCGATGATAAAATATTTTTTTCATTTTTTTTGAATGGTTCTTGTGGCTGATTGGCGGCATCGGCTTCATTGTATAAATTCATTCGCAATGTCCAATTTTTTTGTTTCCATTCATCAGCCGCAAACACTGTAGTTCGTAAATAATTTTTATCGCTGTACTGAAATTCAATTTGAATTCGTTTGTCTTTTGTAATTAATCTATTAGCAGTAAAAACCAATTCGCCCAAATTATAATCAATTGTATAATCATATTCAGCACCACGTTTCAGCAACATGCCATCTACATAAACCTTTTCGCTACCTGCTAAAATGATGATAAAAGTTTCGCCATTTGCACCTTGCAATCTGTATGGACCTTGATTGCCTTCGATACCTTGAATTTGATTTCGAGCATATTTGCCACGAGCAATTGCACCTGCTACGGTAATGCTATTTATGCTTTGCTGAAAATTCTTTCTTTTTGCCGACCTCACCTCCGATAAATACGGAGTCTTTGACCCTGCCCTCTCCAATGGGAGAGGATGTGGCGAATTTTCATCAAAGCCAAACGTATCAATACTTTGAAACTGCAAGCCTTGTAATTTTTTATACACATTTAAGAAATAAGAATTGGGGTGTTGAAAATCAAAATCGCCTGCTACAAGCGATAAATTTCGACGTTGCATTTTAATATAAATTTTATCAAAATCCTGTATCTGCGCTGTGTTGCCTTCGGGCTGAATGGGAATATTATTATCCGTCATGGCGGCGGTAATATTTACATCGTTTGCAATTTTGCCATTTAATTGCAAATTAAAACTGCTATTGGTTACTAAGCTTTGCGAATTGCCAAATGATAAACCACGGGTATAACTTCCTGTATAATTTAAGCCCGAACCTAAATCTAAAACTGATTTTAAATTTTCATCGGGTTTATACTCGAAAGGATTCATAATAAAGCCATGCAACGGAATTTGATAAGCAGGATTTTTGTGAAAATAAAATGAATCGAATTTGAAATTAAAGCATCTGTATGAAATATAAAATGTATCAATATTTACATTTTTATTAAATTGAAGTATTGAATTAATAGCATCAATTTTAAATAATGAATCGCTAATTATTGAATTATTTTTATTGAATACGACTACTGATTTATTGAGCATTGGCAATGAATCAACTTTAATAATTGTGCCTTTATTGATTAGCTTTTTATAACGCAGCAGCGAACTATTTTGCGCATTGGCAAATAATGAAATGAGTAAAAACGATATGAATAAAAAATGACGAATAATGATAAGGTTAAAACTAATGGATTAAACGAAACAGCAATAAAATTAAGTATTAAAACTTGGAACAATTAATTGTTGAATTTTAACCTAAAAAAAATGGATATTATAATTCCGAAATAACTAATTTTTTATAAATTTGGAAATTGTTTTAAAACCTTAAAAACAAGAAACTATAAATTCATCTTATTATGAAAATTCTTCACTCTTTTAAAAAGTCTACTACTACTTTTTTTATTTCAGTATGCTTAGTTTTATTTTTTTCAGTATCTAATAAAAGCTATGCCCAATGTCCACCAAATATTGATTTTGAGTATGGTAATTTTACAAATTGGGATTATGGATATGGGAATATAAATTCTCAATACCCAGCTTTTAATGTTTTGCCTTTTACATTAAGAGATACAACACCAATTACACCATTGAAAGTTGAAATTAAAACTAATTTATCTTCCCCATCAACTGACCCATATGGTGGTTTCCCAGTTTTATGTCCAAACGGAAGTGGTAATTGTGTAAGATTAGGTAATGATATTAATGGTGCAGAAGAAGATGCATTGCAGTATAAGTTTACTGTTCCAGTTGGTGCAAATAATTACAATATTGTTTATCAATATGCTGTTGTTTTACAATTAGGGCCACAAACAAGTCATTCATTTGCACAGCAACCAAGATTTAAAGCATTAGTAATTGATTCAATAACTGGTAGTTTAATTACTTGCGCAAGTTATGATTTTATATCAAATCCAAACTTACCAGGGTTTTACGTTTCTCCATTAACAACAGGTGCCGATACTATTATGTATAAGAGTTGGACACCTGCTTCTATTAATTTAAAAGGGATGGGAGGACGAACAATTTATTTACTTTATATAGCTTCTGATTGTACGCTTGGGGGTCACTTCGGTTATGCCTACATTGATGTAAATTCGCAATGTGGTAACAATGCCATCATCAATGCCTATTGCTGGAATTCGGCTCAAGCTACATTGGCTGCACCACCAGGTTTTCAAACATATCATTGGTACGATTCAACATTAACCACTAGTATTGATACTGTACAAAATGCAATTATACCATTACCAGCTACCACAAAATGGTATGGTGTAATTTGTACACCATATCCTGGGTATGGCTGTGTAGATACATTTTACACTAAAATTACGCCTATTTTACCTGCCAAGCCAACCGCAAATTTTTCAGTACCATCACCTTATTGTGGTGGAAGTATTATCAATTTTACAGATTTAAGTACCTCTAATATTTCGGGTGTTTCTGTAGTGAGTTGGAAATGGAAATTTGGCGACCCTAATGCTTCGGGTAATGCTGCACCACCCAATCCCGATTCATCATTGCTACAAAATCCACAACATTATTATTCTGTGATTGGCAACTATACTGTTCAATTAATTATTACCACATCGGCTGGTTGTGTAGATACTATTTTAAAAACAATTCATATTACATTGCCACCGCCTACTGTAAATATTACGGTATCAAATGATACACTTTGTGCCATAAAAGATACTACTACATTAACTTATACAGG
>JBEEMV010000264.1:0-2979 GCA_041192505.1 Bacteroidota bacterium | reverse complement strand
GAATTTTTAAAATTAATGCCAACAGCAAAATATTGTGATAAACTAAAATCGAAATCTTTTTTCAACTCAATTGTGTTTTCTTTATTGCGCAGCAAATGTAAAACAAGCGCAGCAAAAATTTATATGATTTCTGTTAGTTCTTAAATCAATTTCTGTTTCAAATATGTTAAAGCGCTTTATGAAATAATTTTTCAAAAAATCAGTTGCATAAAATTACCTTTGCATAAATTATCATACATGGGATTTTTTGATTTTTTTAAGGGGAAGAAAGAAAGCGTCGAGTCGTTGAGTAAAGGTTTGGAAAAAACCAAAGAAAGTTTTTTAGGAAAACTTACCAAAGCTATTGTGGGCAAAGCCACTATTGACGATGAAGTATTAGATAATTTAGAAGAAATTTTAGTAAGTGCTGATGTGGGTATTGATACTACGATGAAAATTATTGATAAAATTCAACATCGAGTTGCAAAAGATAAATATGTAAATGCATCTGAATTAAATGCTATTTTAAAAGAAGAAATCTACTCTATTTTTGCTGAAAAGCCAAGTATTGAAAAATCGTTAGAGCAAACACCATCGCCTTATGTAATAATGGTGGTGGGTGTAAATGGTGTAGGCAAAACTACTACTATTGGCAAACTATCCAACAAATTTAAAGCAGCAGGAAAAAATGTAGTATTAGGCGCTGCCGATACTTTTAGGGCTGCCGCTGTTGAACAATTAAACATTTGGGCAACTCGTGTTGGGGTTGATATTGTAAAGCAACAACAAGGCGCTGATCCAAGCGCAGTGGCTTTTGATACCGTTCAAAGCGCTGTAGCAAACAAAAAAGATATAGCCATTATTGATACAGCTGGCAGATTGCACAACAAAATTAATTTGATGAATGAGTTGAGCAAAATTAAACGTGTGATGCAAAAAGTAAAAGCCGATGCTCCACACGAAGTATTGCTTGTATTAGATGCAAGCACTGGACAAAATGCAATAGAGCAAGCAAAGCAATTTACAGCCGTAACGGATGTTACAGGCATAGTATTAACTAAATTAGATGGTACAGCAAAAGGCGGCGTTGTACTGGCTATTGCCAATCAGTTTAATATTCCAGTTAGATATATTGGTGTGGGTGAAAAAATGGAAGACCTTCAGGTATTTGATGCCAAAGCTTTTGTAGATGGGCTTTTTGGCGAATAATTATTTTGCGCCATATTGTTTCAAAAAATCTTTTTCACCCTTAGTAAGACTTTCATACCCCGAAGCTGAAATCTTTTCTAAAATTCTATTTAGTTCCGTTTCGGTAGTTTTCTTAGGGGCTGCTGACTTTTCATCATTTCTATGTACTTTAAATTTCTTTTTGTTTTTCAATTTGGAAAAATCAAACCGAAACCATTTGCTAAAATCAAATCCATTTTGCAATTGTTTAATGTATAAATAGCCCATCAATGCGCCTCCAAGATGAGCAATGTGGCCACCTGCATTACCACCGGCCATGCTTACTAAATCAATTAATACAAAAATTAAGGCTACATATTTTAATTCTAATTCTCTCCAAATTAAAAACCCTATTGGCAAATTAGGTGTAATTGTGGTAGCTGCAATTACTACAGCCATTACTCCTGCACTTGCTCCAACAATATTAGCAAAAGGCAACGACTCTTTAAATAATGGAAAAAGATTGTATCCGAACATAAAAAATATTGCCCCAGCAATACTGCCCCAAATAAAAACTGGAAGTATATGTTTTCTACCAATCATACTTTGTAATACATCGCCAAAAAAATAAAAAGCAAACATGTTAAATAAAATATGAAATGGGCTGGCATGCAAAAATGCATATGTAATTATTGTCCAAGGGTGATAAATAAATCGAGAAAATGAAGCAGGAAAAGCCAGATAGTTTTGAATGAAATTATCTGTTTGATTGCCCAATCCAAGTAGCATTGGTAATACATTTAAGCCCACAAAAATGCAAACCATAATAGCAATTAGTATGGTTAATGTGCCACCGTTTTTAATATCGTTTTTTAAATCGTTGAACATAGTTTTGTTTTTAAATCACACTCCAACTCATATTGCCATCTTTTTCATCTTTCAATTGAATTCCTTTTTCGGCTAATTGATTTCTGATTGCATCGCTGGTTGCAAAATCTTTTTTTGTTTTTGCTTCTTTACGTAAATTTATTAAAACCTGTAAAGCATCATCCAGCTTATCGTTAGAAGAATTTGATTTTTCATTTTGCAAACCAAAAACATCAAATAAATAATCGTTCATAGTTTTTTTCAACAAATCAATTCCATGTTTACTTATTTCTTCGGCTTTTATTTGTCCGCCTTTTAGTGAGTTGATGATGGTTGACAATTCAAATAAATTAGCAATCGTTTTTGCTGTATTAAAATCATCATCCATAAATTCCTTACAGCCTTCGCACAAGTTTTTAATTTCAATATCTAATTTTGTTTCAGCATTATTTGCAATTTGTAATTTGAAATCTGTAATCACTGAAAGTGCATCCATCAATCGTTTCAATCCTTTTTCTGCATCTTGTAATCCTTTTACATTGATATCTAACTCAGATGAATAATGTGATTGTAAAAACAAAAACTTAACTACACTTGGCGCATAACCTTTATCTAATAGCGGATGATTGCCTGTTACAAATTCCATTGGCAAAATAGAATTGCCTAAACTCTTACTCATTTTTTGCCCGTTGAAATTAAGCATATTGGTATGCAACCAATATTTTGCTCCGCCATGATTACAACTTCCCATGTTCTGTGCAATTTCACATTCATGATGAGGAAATTTCAAATCCATTCCACCGCCGTGAATATCGAATTGTTCGCCTAAATATTTTGTGCTCATCGCCGAACATTCTAAATGCCAACCTGGGAAACCCTTTCCCCACGGGCTATTCCACTGCATGATGTGTTCGGGCGATGCTTTTTTCCATAAAGCAAAATCAATTGAATTTCGCTTTTCTTCTT
>JBEEMV010000263.1:0-14250 GCA_041192505.1 Bacteroidota bacterium | reverse complement strand
ATGTTGGGCGGTGGTTTGTAAGGTTTTATAAATCATCGATTTTCGTGAAAGCCCTGCTAATATGGGTTTATTTATCACTTCAAATTCTTTCATTCGTTTTAATAATTCAAAATTTTGTTCCGTAGTTTTTGCAAAACCAAAACCCAAATCAATTATTATATTTTCAAACTGTAATTGTTTTAATTCATTTATTTTTTGATAAAAATAATGTAATAAATCATCTACCAAATTATCATAAGTTGTAAGCCCTTGCATGGTTTGTGGGGTGCCTCGGCTATGCATCAACACATAAGCAGCTTTTGTATTGGCAATGGTTTTAAACATGGCAGCATCCATACTTCCACCCGAAATATCATTAATTATATTTGCTCCGCAATCAATTGTTGCTTGTGCCACTTTCCAATAAAAAGTATCTACCGAAATTATAATTTCAGGAAATTGTTTGTTGATATTTTTAACTACGGGCAATACTCTTTTTAATTCATCCTCTACCGAAATTAATTCGGCATTTGGTCGGGTAGATTGTCCACCAATATCAATTATAGTTGCACCATCTTGTATCATTTTTTCGACTACTGATAAATATTTTTTATCATCGCCCACTCTACTGTTTTCATAAAACGAATCGGGTGTAATATTCAAAATGCCCATTACCACAGGCTTTTGCAGCAATACTATTTTACCATTACACGATAAAGTTTTTGAATAATTAGTTAATGAATTGTGCAACATTCTATTTTTAATAAATCTGTTATATATCTTTGGCAAAGCTAAATATTAGCAACCTAATTAATGGAAAAAACAATTCAACAATATAATAAGGCTGTTGGCGATTGCGCAAAGATATTTTTATTAAAAACAAAAGATTATGGCACGGCTTGGCGCATACTTCGTACATCAAGCATTACCGACCAAATTTTTATTAAAGCCAATCGCATTCGTACCATTCAAGAAAATGGCGAACAAAAAATTAATGAAGGAATTGAATCTGAATTTGTAGGCATTGTAAATTATGCTGTAATTGGATTGATGCAATTAGAAATGAAAAGTGAGGATAGAATGGAATTGCCTTATGCCGAAGTTGAGCAACGATTCAACAAAGTAATTGATGATGCAAAATCATTAATGAATAATAAAAATACTGATTATGGCGAAGCTTGGCGCAGTATGAGAGTGAGTAGCATTACGGATTTGATATTAATGAAGATTTATCGCATACGCCAAATTGAAGATAACAAAGGCAAAACATTAATCAGCGAAGGCATTGATGCATCGTATTTTGATATTATTAATTATGCCATTTTTGCTTTGATATTGATGAGTGAAGAGAAGTAAATACGAATACAGTTTTACAACATAGTTTTTTTATTATTCTATGTGGTAAAATCGTATTAAAAACTAATAACTATTAACCAGTAACCAATAACCATTTTAGAATAACCAGTAACAAATAACTATACAACATGAAATTCATCATTCAATTTTTCAGAATAATAGTAGGCGCATTATTTTTATTCAGCGGCGCTATAAAAGCCAACGACCCAATGGGTACGAGTTATAAACTACAAGAATATTTTACTGTATTCCACATGGGGTTTTTAAATGGCATTACCGATTATCTTTCAATTGCATTTTGTGGATTAGAAATAGCATTGGGTTTTGCTTTGTTGGTAGGTGCATTTAGTCGCATTACTACATTAGCATTAACGGGCTTAATTATATTTTTTACTTGGCTTACTGGCTACTCTGCCATGACAGGTAAAGTAACCGACTGTGGCTGCTTTGGCGATTTTATTCACCTTGAACCTACTACATCATTTTATAAAGATATTGTATTATTAGTTTTATCAATTGTGTTGTTGTTGGGCAGAGATACCATTAAACCATTGTTTGCTGGCAAATGGAATAATTTTGTTTTGGTGTTGTTAGTTGGTGCATCTTTCTTTTTACCAATATGGGCTTTTATGCATTTGCCTGTGATAGATATGTTGGCTTATAAACCAGGCAATAACATTAAAGAAAAAATGACTTTGCCACCTAATGCAAAACAAACAATTGTAAAAACGGTATTCGTTTGTAAGAATAAAAAAACGGGTGCTGTTGAAGAAATGGCTTCGGAAGATTATGTAAAAAAATACCAAGATTACGATTACATGGATAGAAAAGATAAAGTAATGCAACAAGGCGATAAGCCCGAAATACATGACTTTGTGATATTTGATGATAACAACCGCCAAGTGCAAGATAGTTTATTAAGCATTCCTACTTACTGTTTTTGGGTGGTGGTGTACGATGTTACAGATGCTAACAAATCTTGTTTTACAAAAATAAATGCGTTGGTTAAAAATTGCGATGCACAGCATATTCCAGTAATTGGTTTAACCCATAGCGATTATAAAACTGCCGAACCATTTAGGCATGATGTGCAAGCAGCTTTTCCGTTTTATTATGCAGGCGATGATAAATTTGTAAAAACAATGATGAGAAGTAGCCCTGGTATTATGCTCATGAAAAATGGTATAGTAATTAAAAAATGGCATTACAACGATGTGCCAACTTACGACGAAGCAATACGTTAAATCAACAAAATATATTAAACTTACTATGTTTGAAAAAATAGTATGTGTGGCATTATGCATAGCTACACTAAGCGCTGGGGCAAAGCCTAAAAGCATTGGCATACAAGGCGGCATGAATTATAGCAATATGTATTCGCCATTTAATTTATCGCCAGCGTTATCCAATAATTTTGCTATTACGATCCAAAAATATAAAAACAAATATGTGTTTTTTGAAACTGGTGTAGCATTAGATAAAGCTGCGGTTATCAGTAAATTAATAACCGACCCACAAGGAAATGTAATTCCAAACGCCGAAGTTACAACCACATCATCTTATATTTCTGTACCATTAATAGTAGGATTTAAAACAGGCGGAAAGTTTTTTGTGTACACAAAATTAGGTGTAACGCCTTCTGTTTTTTTATCGTGGAATCAGGAATTAAATACTAATAATTCAAGTATTAGTTTAGCTAGTTTCAAATATTCGCCCTCATTAAAAATTAGCCCTACTGCCGAAGTAGGCTTTGGCAAAATGTTTGGTAGTCGCTTTGCTATTACAGTAGGTTCAAAAATAAATTATCAGTTGTATTCTGTGTATGATAAATCAAGCATAATTACTGATGGAAAATATTTTTACAAAAGCCTAAGTGCTAATATTGGCTTTCATTTTTTTATAAGAAGAATGGAGTAATAAACTTAATTTTTAGTTTGAAATTAATAAGAATGGCGAACCACAAAGGTTCGCCATTCTTATTTTGTTATGTAGTAATATAAATATTTTAAATGCCTTTAATTTTAAATTCGGTTCTTCTGTTGGCTTGATGTTCTTCCTCTGTACAAGGTACGCCATCAGCACATTTGTTTATTAAAAGTGTTTCGCCATAGCCTTTAGCCATTAATCTACTGGCTTTAATTCCTTTGCTTACTAAATATGCCACAGCGCTTTCAGCACGGCGTTGGCTAAGTGTTGAGTTATAATTGTTATCTGCTCTACAATCAGTATGGCTACGCAATTCAATTTGCATGGTTGGATATTTATTTAAAATCAAAACTGTTTTATCTAACTCCAAAGCCGCATCGGGTCTGATGTTTGATTTATCTACATCATAATAAATGTTGTCAATTTTTACCACATCACCAGTGCAATACATTCCAATACCTTGTTTTAAATCTTGCGATGTGCGTATTCCTTCGGTAGAAATTTCATTCCAATTCGAACCACATTTTTCTTTAGTTGCAGATATTCTGTATTTAGTATTATAAGCTAAATCGAAATGATAAGCGCCATCATTTTTTGTAACCAACGATTTCATGTCATGCGTTCTTAAATTTTCCAACGTGATAGAAACGCCATCCATAGGCTGTTTGGTGCCTTCGTTAAATACCGTACCCGATAATGTGATGATAATTTTTGTTGAATCGAAATAAGGTTGCGTATTTATTTGTCGTTTTGATAATGGAATTTTTATCAATGCATTATCCATTATTGATTCTTTTTTAACCGCTAATTGATTGGTACTATAAGCATCTTTATCGGCTATTAAAATTACATCGTTAAGGTTATTAGTGCAAAGTTTAAAATTGCCATCTGCATTGGTTTTAAAAGTGCGTTTTGTTTTGTTTTTATCCATCCATTTTACCGTTGCTAAATTCAATGGTTCGTTGGTTTCGGCATCATACACAAATCCTAAAATTGTATTGCATTTTTTTGTGAACGAATAAATATCATCATTGCCTGTTCGTGATGTTGTGAAATATCCTTCGTCGCCTTTTTCATTCGTAATAATTCCAAAATCATCTTTCATACTATTAATCGGAAAGCCCATATTTTCGGGTTCACTCCATTTTCCATCTTTGCTATAAGTACTCATAAAAATATCTAATCCGCCCAAGCCTATTAATGAATTGGTAGAAAAATATAAAGTATTATTAATTGAAATGTATGGAAAAACTTCGCTGCCTTCGGTATTAATATCGCTGCCTAAATTTTTTGGTGCACTCCATTTTCCTGTTTCCATTTTACACATATAAATATCCATGCCACCAAATCCACCTGGCATATCGCTGGCAAAATAAAGTGTTGTACCATCAGCCGAAATAGATGGATGACAACAATTATATTCATTGCTATTGTATATAAATTCGGTTGGCGCTGTCCACACTCCTTCTACTTTTTTTTGATTGTAAATTTTCAATTTCATTACGCCATCCTTTGATAAGCCTGCTTTCCAGCCATTAAAATTATTTCGGGTATAATATACTTCGGTTTGAATTTGATTGAATGAAATAGTAGCATCATGAAATTTTGTGTTTGCTTTTCCTTTCCATAATGTTGGCGTTACATAATTATTTATGTTGTTAGAGTTTTCGAAAAATAGATTATAAAATGGTCGTGATGTCCATCCATGCTGAAAATCGGTGAATGCACCCGATGGTCTATCGCTTGAAAATATGATTCCATTTTCATAATAAGCTGGGCTCATATCGCTATACGATGTATTAAATAATGCCGATTTAATATTATATCTGGCACTATCGGCATACCATTCTTTTAATTGATTGCAGGCTTTAATGCCCACCATTCCACGTTTGTCGGTTGGATTTAAGGCATAATAATTTTGAAACCATTTAGCCGATTCATCTGCATTGCCCATTGATAAAAGTGCTTGTGCATAATTTAATCTTTCGGCTGCTGTTGATGATGGCATATTTATAAATTGCTTATACCACATACAAGCATTTTCAACATCAGCTATTTTTAAATAACACTCGGCTAATCTTTGTTTGATAAACAAATTTGTGCTATCAGCCTGAGCCGATTTTTTATAATAGCTAATTGCCTGCGAATAATCGTATTGATTAAAAAGCTTGTTGGCTTTGCGAAGCGAATACGATTGCGAATGCGCCATATTCAAACTTCCAACTACAATTAAGCAAGTACATATCAAACTTCTTAGAAAATTGCTTTTTTGCAACCTCACCCTACCCTCTCCAAAAAAGAGGAATTGTGAATTTTCGAAGAAGTTAATTGTGGTTAAAATTTTATTCATAATGTATATTTAAACTGATGCTATTATTTTAATTAAAATTTATTCTATTGATTAAAAATATCGTGGTGTAGCTATTTTTCTGTTTTGCTGACTAAAATCATAGCCCAACATTAATTCGTAAGTACCATTATTATAATTTTTTAATTTAGATAAAGTAATATCGTAAGCAAAGCCCAAGCGCATGGTGTGGTTGATTTCATAAATTGCCATCAGATCAATACTTTCAATTTTATTAATTGAAATTTTACTAAAATTGCTTCGGTATGAAGCACCAAGCCATAAAGCATCGGATAAAATAAAACTTACATTGCCATCAATTTCGGCTGGTGCATTTGGTACAAATTTTAAAATACCACTTGGTTTTATTTTCACTAAATCTGATAAACTAAATACTCTGCCAGCCATTAAAAATAGATGACGAAATTGTTTTGAAGTAGCTGTTGAAACTGTGCCATTTGTTTTTTCATTCAATCTATTATTTACAATATGCGGTATTGATAATCCGATATAACTTTTTGCTGTGCTATAATATGCACCCGTTCCGAAATTGGCTACAGTAAAGTTCTTTACAGGATTTGTAAAATTTTCATCGCCAGCATCAAACACAGTAAGTTCATTAAATTTATGACTGATAGTAGTAACCGTAGCTTGCAAACCAATAGATAATTTGCCCACTTGATTTACAGGAAAACGATAGGCATAACTGCCCGAAATATTGGTAAAACTACTGATGCCTAATTGATCACCAGTGATGTTAAATCCTAAGCCTACTCGTTCGTTTCGTAAAGGCGAATGAATGCCTACATTTATTGTTCGTGGCGAACCATCCAGCTTTACCCATTGTGTACGATACAATGCAGTGGCACTCAAACATTCACGGCTGCCAGCATAGGCTGGGTTTACCGAAAGTTGATTCCACATATACATGGTGTATTGTGGATCTTGCTGTGCAAATAATTTTGTAGCACTTAATGTGATACCAACTAAAACGAAAATTATTTTTTTCATTTTTAAATATTTTTCTGTTAAAAAATTTATCTGTTTATGATGATGATGGCTTATTTATGAATGACAATGTAGCCTTGTTTATCCTTATGTTTATCATCATTAAATTTGAAAATATAATAGTATGTACCATCGGGCAATTGTGCATTTTGATACGTTCCTTTCCAATCATTTTTATATGGTTTTGATGAATACACTTCATTGCCCCAACGATTAAAAATTACAATTTCATTGTTTGGATAATTCAATGCACAATCAATTTTAAATACATCATTTTTACCATCATCATTTGGCGACATACCTTCGGCAAATTTGCATTCGGCTTTACAATCTATATTAAAATAAATTTTTGCTTTGGCATACATTCCATTTACAACGATTGAATACACAGCCGAGTCGATGCCCGTAAATCCTACATTTGGTGTGTAATTAATGGTGTTAGTTTGTTTTTCGATAACACCATTTACTGTTAATTCTTCTAAGTTTACAGATGCTAAATTAGTGCCTACATAATCATTTGTGATAACCGAATAATTATTTATACCACATTCAATTGCTTTTGCAAAACCAAATGAATCGCTTACTGCAATTGGGTTTACACGGATGTACATCATGGCTGCATCGCCACAAGATTTTGCTGTAGATGTATCATACAAAATATATCCTACCGAATCCCAACCAATAAATCCTGCATTGGCTTGATATACAATTTGATTATTTGCAACAGCTACTGATGCATTTTGTGTGAATGATGTTATATCAATATATGATTGTAAACCTGACAAATAAATATCATTACCTAACACATCAACCGATACTGCATTTGAATTATAAAAATCAATGGTATCATTATTTGCAATTGGCGATTGAATAACTTTTGTGCTATGCGAAGCCGAATTTGTACAACCACCCGATGTATAAGTGTAGGTAATTGTTTCAGCATTATTTACTGTTAAATTAGCTGGATTAAGATACGTTGTGCCTGCAATAGTTTGCAATCCATTACCACTAAATACGCCGCCTGTTGGTGTAGCAGTAAGCATAATTAAAGCACCATTATTACAAAATATCGAATCGAGATTAAATACAATTACAGCCGCTTGCTGAATAGTTAAAATTACGCTATCGGTTGAAAAGCAGCCAGTACCATCGGTTACAGTAACATAATACACCGTATTTATTTTTGGTGTAACTAATGGATTAGCCACATTAGCCACCGTATCATTGATGGTTGATGAAATCCAATTATAAGTATAAACGCCCGAACCACCAGATGCTGTAACTGGCGAACCACCAATATTTATTGAATTACCTGTGCATACACTTTGATTCAAACCTGCATCGGCATGCAATGTACAAGCACCAACAAATATTTTTACCCAAGCTGTATCGCATAAATTTGGTACACCATTATCACAAATAATATATTGAAATGAATCAACCAAACCTAAAGCACTAAAGCCAATAAACGGCGTATAAGTAAATTTGCCATTTGCATTTAATGATGCTATACCATGCTTTGGTGCTGCAATACCAGCATTGGTACTAATGGTTGCAGTTGAAATATTTCCTTCGGGCAATATGTTCGAATCATCATCTTGATCATTAATCGTAACTGCTTGAACACTTGTACCAGCCATGCCCGATGCTGGAATGGCAATTACATCATCGTGTGCAATTGGTTTATCATTAATTCCTAAAACATGAATTAATACAATAGCTGTATCGCAAATATTTGTACCTGCCGAACAATAAGTATAAGTGAAATAATCATCGCCGCTAAAGTGTGGATTGGGTACATATTTTATTGAGCCATTTGCAAATTGCAATACCGTACCATGCAATGGATTTGTACTTACAAAACTGGAAACTATATTGCCATAAGCACTATCATTTACTAAAACAAAAATGGTATCAAATGAATTTTCGATTAATGTATCTACATCATATCTTGCTGTTGGTACATTAGAAGCCACGGCTATAAACACTTTTGCGGTATCGCATAAAGTTGGTGTACCATTATCACAAATTTTATATTCAAAACTATCTACACCAATAAATCCATTATTAGGTTGATAGGTAACAATATTTCCTGCTACTAAAATAGAACCATGCAATGGCTGTTGTAACGATGTTGGCAATGATACCGTTAACGTCATGCCTTGCGGAGCAGCGTTTGTAGTATCCTTATCCATATCATTATTTAATACAGCAATTTGTGTGGTGGTATTTAAAGCAGTTGTTTTTAAATCGTTGGCTGCTACTGGTTTATCATTGATTGGTAATACATTTAAATTTACAATAGCGGTATCACAAATACCAAAAATATTATTGTAACAGATGTTGTAAATAAAATAATCAGCACCATTATAATCGGCATCAGGAATATAATCAATCGTATTATTTGTGTTGATTGATAAAGTACCATGTGCAGGATTTTGTGTGATAAAAATAGTTACTGTTTCGCCAGATAAAATGCTATCATTAGCCAATACATTTATGGTGGCTGTTGCATCTTCATTTACTGTAGCTGCATTATAATTAGCAATAAGTGGTGCTACAATATTTACAACTACCCAAGTAGTGCTACACAAATGAAATGGTGGAACAACTGATGTATCGCAAATGGTATATTGAAATGAATCTACACCATAAAAACCTGGCAACGATTGATAATTAATTTGATTACCATTTAATGATACAAAACCAAAAATAGGATTGCCAATTGATGTAATATTTATTGGATTGCTATTAGGGTCTGAATCATTATTTAATACCGAAATATTTATGGCTCCGTTAATAAAAACTGTTGCTGTATCTCTGCCAGCAATTGGTGCATTATTGCCCGATGAAACTTTTACAAACACCTTAGCAGTTGAACATAAAATTCCATTTATATCACAAATAGTATATTGAAATGAATCGATGCCAAAGAAAGTACTATTGGGTGTGTAAGTAATGGTACCATTTGCATTTACTACTGTTGTGCCGTTTGTACCATTGGTAGCTGTTGAAATACTAAATGCTAATCCATCCACATCCGAATCATTATTTAAAACACTTATTGCAACTGGTATTGCAACGCCTGTTGAGTCATTATCTTTTACAGCTGTTGGTCCATCAGTTACTGGTATCACGTTTATAATCCAATTATTGGTAACACAATCGCTTGCACATTTTGTATTACAAATGGCATACACCACTGTATCTGATCCGTTATAATTTGCATTAGGCTGATAACTATAAATTCCATTTCCTGATTGTGCAATTACACCATGATTTGGTATTGTAACAATTGATAAAACCATCGAATCGCTTTCAGGGTCGGATGCACCATTATATAAATTTTGATTAAAAATAATTACATCTTCATTTGTGTTGGTGGTAAATCCTGAAGCAATTGGCAATTGATTGGTATGAATTTTTACAGTATCAAAAGCAGCACAAGTATTTGAATCAATCACTTGTACAATATAGGTTTCATCGGATGCGGCTGGTGTTACTAAAACCGAACCTACGGTATTACTAAAGCTTGTACCTTGATTAAACCAAGCCATGGAAGTAATGTTTCCATAACCCGATGGTGTAATTAATGCCGTTTGATTATTACAAATTGAATCGGATGCAGTAGATAAAATTAAATTTGGTAAAGCATGAATTACAAAGTTCATAGTATCGGTAGCTACACAACCAATGGGCGATGTACCCGTAATAATATAAGTACGAATGCCCGATGTATCAGTATTTACAATTGGTGTAGCAATTAAAGAATTATTCAATGATGAAGATGGCAACCAACTATATGTTTCGCCAATAATTGGACTTGTGCCTTGCAACGTTTTTACTGTGCCTTTACAAGTGCTTATATCAGCGCCAGCACTTACTGATGAAGGATTTACAGTAATTACCATCGAATCGATATTAATACAATTGTTGCCACGATTGGTAGCCACATAATATAAATACTGAACAGGAGATGCTGTATTATTTTGAATAGTAGCAATTGGGTTTGGAAGATTAGCATTGTTCAAACCACCAATTGGCGACCATTGATAAGTATAAGCACCAATGCTACAATCGCCTATTTGCACTGGTAAGCCGCCGCAAACAGATTTAAATGCACCTGCATTTTGTAAAAATATTGGTGTAGATAAAGTAAATGTGCCCGAGCATAAACATAAATTAGTAGTATCGAAAGCGGCAATTATTTTACAAGCAAAACCAGCAGGCAATTCAACCGAATCGGCAATTGATAATGTTTGATAATATCCTAATCCAGATGTTGAATAACTGCTACCAATTAAACTATCAACTGATGTAATAATATTGTTGCCATCTTTATCAGCATAAATTTTTATACCAAAACTTGTACCGCCCAAAATAGCTGTAGTACTTGTGTTTAATACTGTTGCATTAAAATGTACCATTTCCGAATTGCCTAAACAATTTGGTTTTGATGTGGCAGTTAAATTTGTAAATCGAATATCAGGAAATACATTTTCGATTAATGAATCTCTAACACCAGTTAAACTATAAATAGTACATGTTTGATTTGGCAATGGCAACGATGCACAAAATAATGGCGGCGATGGTGCAATTGTTTTTGCTGATAAAGTAAAAAATCCGCAAGGTAAATTAGCAGCTAAAATTAAATTAAAATTCCACTCTAATGAATCGCCAGCAACTACACCCGATGGCATTGTCCATTCAAATCGTGTAATGCCATATACATTTGAAACTGTTGGTGTGCCTACTGTTGGCGCATTATGAACGCTTACAAACGAACCTGCCCCATAACTACTTCCAAGTGGTGCATCAAAATAAAATTTATCGCCTACACCTGTTGCGTTAGTGCCAATATTATTTACTTTAATCGAAATAGGATTTACGTTTGATAATCTACAAGAGTTATATCCATTGGGCGAAGTGAAAGTAATTTTTGTATCGTAAGGTTTTGATACGCCTGTAATATTTAATGCACTGGCTGGCGTAATAAATTTGTTTACATCGGTACCACAAGGCGATTGCGCCGTTGTATTAAAGCTAACTGTACTGCCCGATAAATAATTACAATCGGTACTGGCAGCAAATAAAATTTTAAAATGATTATTGATAGGTGCACTTGCCAAACCTGGTAAACCAATTGAATCTATTAATGCATTTATCGAATTATTAATGGTAAAACTATATTGATTGTATTGTCCGCTTACAGCCACAGGATCGGCAATGGGTACGTATGCTGCATTTAATGGATAACTAAATCGAGCCGAACCATTTACAAAATTCATTCCTTGCGGAAGTTTTAAATACACTTTTACATTTTTTGCATTTGCAATTTGAGGATTCAAAACATCAACAAAAAAAGTATCAGTTTCGCATAAGCCGTTAGTTGTTTTATTATTGATAGCCACTAATTGCAACTCGGCTTGTTTAGGAAATATTTTTAAAGTGATAGAATCACTCATACATTTTTTAGTAGCAAATGTGGTTGGATATTTTGAACAATTCCAACCTGTAAATAATTTAAAACTATCAATATTACACGATTGAAAAGTTACATTTACTCTAAAACTTTTAATGCCATTTGTAGCAATATTTCCTACTTTATAAATGTCATTTTTCTTGGTTAATTTATTGTTTGATGATAATTCGGTAATGCTGTTAATTACCATACCTGTTGGTAATTCTTGCGCCGAAACCCATACGCTATCAGCATTTGATGTACCCGATTGATTGGCAATAGTAAAATCAATATCAACTGGATTGGTTAATGCATCAGTAATTAAAAATGTTGAATTTAATTTTACAACAGGTTGCAAATAAGTAATACTACTACCATAATTTTCTAATGGGCCATGAATACTTTTTACACTTCCAAACAAACCATAATTGCCTAACAAATTATCACTCCAACCCCAAATTGAAGTATCAATAGTTGCCTTTGTAAAATGAAATTCACTTAACCAATTATTCAATTGCGTTTGTCCGTTTGGCACTTCGCAAGTGGGTTGTAATACTAAGTTATAATTGCCTCTCCAACCATCATCGCTTATTGGCAATGTACCACCATTAAAGGTGTATAATGATGAAAGATTAAAAATTAAAGTATCTCCTACTCTGATTGGTGTTGGTAATGGTACATTATTATAATTTGTAGTAACACCCGAACCACCTGTATAAAAGAAATTACCAAAGCCTGCTACAAAATCGTAGCCAACAGGCAATTTATATAATATTGATTTTTGATAAGCCCAAGGGCGATATTCAAATGGAAATGCATTACCACCATCAAAATTTGTACTGCCGCCACCTACTGCACAAAAGAACGAACCCGTAACTGTAGTAATGCCGCAACTGTTTACTGTAGTTGCATTACAAGTACCACATGATGGGCCATAAGTACGAATACCATAAGCAGTTAATAAACCCGAAAAACCATCGCACTGATATTTTTGTGCTGATAATGTTGGGTTAGGAATGGTGGAAATAAAAAATTCATTTGATTCAGCAATGGCATTTGTAGCCTGACCAGGATTATAAGTACATCTTAATTTTACATTAATTAAAATGCTATCGCCTTGTTTAAATTGATAGCTGTTTGATAACCCAAACGGACGAAGAGAAACTGGTGAAAAATCGATACTAAAATTTTTATAACTAAAGCCCGATACTAATGGATTACTAAATGAAACAGGAACATTATTTACAACATGTTTTACATGTGTAGCAGAATCAATGATAGTAACCACAGCACTTACAGGCATAAAACCACTATTGCCATTAAATGATGATTTAGCATATCCATTACTAAAACTTGTAATAGTGCCCAATTTAATTTGCCCTATATAATTCATCAAAATGGTATCGCCAAACATGTAACGTTCGGTTTTTATTTTATTCAAATCAATATTGCCATCAGGCAAACCATTATTATTAGTATCGCCTTTACCAAAATTTATACGTTGTATTTTAAAATCTTCAAAAGCCAAACCACCCGTTGGGCAAGGCACAGCGCAATGCAAACTGGTATTCATACTACCACATCTTAAATGAAAAATATTATTGCCAATGCAAGTTGAATCTGTATTTAAATTCCAACCATAAAACACAAATTTTGTTCCGCCTGAAACACCTGCACAACTTGCATTTACTTTAAATGAAAATGATGGTGTAGTGTTAGCAAAAATTTGTGGTATCTGCCCCACTCTCCAATAAAAAACTACTGTATCATTATGCTGATAATATTTATAAGGATTCCATGTAGCGCCTGTTGGGCCTGTAAATCCTACTTGCGATAAATTTCCATTCCATGATAAACCATTATCAAATTTTAAAACTAATGATGCAATGCCTCTATCGTTTGCAGTAAAATCTGAAAGAGAAATTAAGCTAAAATTTTCTTGCGAAAATGTGTAGCTGTTGCCAGCTTTTGCATCGGTTGGCACTAAATTATTGGCATACGTCATTCCAAAAATAGTAAAGCCTACACTACCGCCTGTGCCTTGCGGAATATTGTAGGTAACGGTGTTACAATAATTTTGATAAGTGCTGGGTTGTAATGTAGCACCACCCCATGTATCGTTTTGTCCGCAATAAGTATTAGGGCGCAATGTATCAACCATATTATAATATAC
>JBEEMV010000262.1:0-4868 GCA_041192505.1 Bacteroidota bacterium | reverse complement strand
CAAGAATAACACAACAAACCATAAAAAAAGCATTTTATTAAAGCAATTAATGATTCTTACAATTCATTTGAACGAGATAAAGAATTGGCAAATCATGCATTCTCGATAAGCGAAATGGAATATATTGGTGTAAACAGTAAACTTAAATCGGAAGTTTTCCAGAAAGAATTTTCTATCAAAAAATTAAAAGAAGCTATAAATGATATTGAAGGAAATGAAGCTTCATTTAATGAAAATGAAAGTTTGCCCGAAATTATAAATTATCTACATCATCAAATTGATAAACGAAAAGAGGCCGAAAAAATATTGCAAGAATCGGAATTAAGAATGCGCCATGCATTAGAAACAATTGGAGATAACGTATGGGAATATAATAAACGAACTGGAGAAATTTTCTTTTCTCAATGCGAAAACCTTTTACTGGGCTATGTTTCGGCCGATTATAAAACAGATACAAAATTATGGTGGAAATGTATTTACAAAGAAGATAGAGCAAAAATTAAATTAAGAAACGAATTATACAGAAGCGGATTAGCCGAAACACATTCGTTAGAATATAGATTACAACATAAAGATGGAACATTAAAATGGGTGATGGATAGAGGTGGAATAATTGAAAAAGGGTTAGACGGAAAGCCTTTAAGAATTATTGGAACGCTTACAGATATTACACATTTAAAAGAAATTGAATCAGAATTAAGTTCATCAGCTAATAGATTATCGTACTTAATATCAAGTTTACAAGAAGGAATTTTAGTAAGTGATGCCAATGGAAAAGTTCTGTTATCCAATATCGAATTTTGTAAAATGTTTAGCATTGATGCATCTCCTGAGGCATTGATTGGCTACAATTGTATTAAAGGTGCACAACAAGCAAAGCATTTATTTGCCGATCCCGAAGCATTTGTGAATAGGATGAATGAACTATTAGAAAAAAAAGAATTATGCATTGGCGAAGAATTAAATCTAACCGATGGAAAAATTTTTCAACGTGATTTTATTCCAATTTCTATTAACGATACTTATAACGGACACCTTTGGAAATACACAGATATTACCGAACGAAAAAATACAGAAAATAAAATTATTCGTAGCGAAGAAAAATATAGAAATATTATAGCCAATATGAATTTGGGATTAATTGAAGTTGATTTGAATGAGAATATTCAATTTGCAAATCAAAGTTTTTGTAATTTAAGTGGCTATGATTTACATGAATTAATTGGAGCCAATTCAGAAAATATTTTAGCTACTGATTCATCAAGCGTTTTGATAAGTAAAAACGAATTGCGTCGTGAAGGAAAATCGGATGCTTATGAAATGAAATTAAAAACTAAAAATGGAGATGAAAAATGGTGCTTAGTAAGTGGTGCACCAAAATATAATGATAAAGGCGAACTAATAGGTTCAATAGGTATTCATCTTGATATTTCGCAACAAAAGAAAATGGAAATTGATTTAATTGATGCTCGTGAAATGGCCGAACATTCGGCTCAAGCAAAAGAAATATTTTTAGCCAATATGAGCCATGAGGTACGAACACCAATGAATGCAATTTTAGGAATGAGTAAGCAGTTGCAAAAAACATCGCTAACCGAAAAACAAAGTTCGTTACTAAACATTATTACCTCTGCTGGCGAAAATTTATTAGTGGTAATAAACGATGTTTTAGATTTATCAAAAATTGAAGCTGGTAAATTAACTATTGAAAACATTGGGTTTAATTTACACGAAGTAGTTTCAAGAGCCATGCAAGTAATATCGCATCGAGCTGAAGAAAAAGGATTAAAATTGGTGGTTGATTTTGACAATAGAATAAATAAAATTTTAATCGGCGATCCTTATCGAACCAATCAGATATTGTTGAATTTATTAAGCAATGCAGTAAAGTTTACAGAAAAAGGGTTTGTAAAAATTGAATGTAAATTATTTGCTAACGAAAAAAATAATTATCAAACCATTAAGTTAAAAGTAATTGATTCGGGAATTGGTATGGATAATGAATTTCAAAAACATTTGTTTCAAAAATTTGTACAAGAAGACAAAGCTATTGCTAGAAAATATGGTGGAACTGGGCTGGGAATGAGCATTTGCAAACAACTAATTGAATTAATGAATGGAACAATTTTGGTTAGTAGCAGAAAAGATATGGGCACTACAATAGAGTTAGAATTAAGTTTTGAAACAGGGAGTGTTGTTGATTTGCCAACAGAAATTTCAGATGTTGTAAATAGCGAAGTGCTACATTCTAAAAAAGTGTTATTGGTAGAAGATAATGAAATGAATCGCTTAGTAGCATGCGAAGCATTAAGCCATTATCATGTAAATATTACCGAAGCAATAAATGGATTAGAGGCAATTGAAATTTTAAAACGACAATCATTTGATATCATTTTAATGGATGTTCAGATGCCAGTAATGGATGGCTATGAAGCAACAGATATGATTAGAAAAGTGTTAAAAATAAATACTCCCATTATTGCCCTAACAGCTAATGCCATTAAAGGAGAAAGCATCAAATGTATAGAAGCTGGGATGAATGATTTTATTTCAAAACCTTTTGAAGAGGATGATTTGGTAAATATAATGGCTATCTGGATTTCGAAAAAACACATCACAAGCACTATATCTAATAATGCTGAAATTTATATTTCATCTGATAGTAAAACAATTTACAATCTTCAACATTTAAAAAAAATAAGCCGAGGTAATGAAGAATTTATTTTGAAAATGAAAAAATTATTTATCACTCAAATTCCTGTTTCAGTTAATGAAATTAAAAATGCATTTGCTGTTAAAAATTTTGAAGTAGTAAAAACTACGGCCCATAAAATAAAACCAATTATTGAAAATTTAGGGATTGAAGAATTGATAAGCGATATTAGAGATATTGAAATAATGGCTTTAGAACAAAATGATAATAGCGAATTGGCAATATTGATTGAAAAGGCTGGTTTTATACTTTCAGTAGCTGTTGAACAAATGAAAAAAGAAGTTTGATATAAATAATCTGCGGCTTATTTATTTTCAATTAGCTTTGCAGCCTAATTTTTTTTGTATGCAAAACTTACTTTATTTATGGTGGGTGCCTTTTCTACTGTTCATAGCATTTACAGGCTTTGTAACTATTAATCAAGGCACAATCGGTGTAGTTACTTTATTTGGAAAATTCCGACGAGTTTTATCGCCAGGTTTAAACTTTAAACTTCCATTGATTGAAGTAATTTACAAACGAGTAAGTATTCAAAATCGTTCGGTAGAATTAGAATTTCAAGCCGTAACTATCGATCAAGCCAATGTATATTTTAAATCTATGTTATTATATTCTGTGTTAAATACAGATGAGGAAACTATTAAAAATGTAGCCTTTAAATTTATTAGCGATAGAGATTTAATGCAAGCATTAGTTCGTACAGTTGAGGGCAGCATTCGTTCATTTGTTGCCACAAAAAAACAAGCAGAAATTTTAGCTCAACGCCGTGAAATTGTAGAATTTGTAAAAGAACAAATTGATGTAACATTAGAAGGGTGGGGATACCATTTGCAAGATTTGCAAATTAATGATATTACATTTGATGATGTGATTATGGCAAGTATGAGCAAAGTAGTAGCAAGTAATAATTTAAAAGCTGCTGCCGAAAATGAAGGTCAGGCATTATTGATAACAAAAACAAAAGCTGCTGAAGCTGAAGGAAATGCTATAAAAATAGCCGCCGAAGCCGAAAGGCAAGCAGCTCAACTTCGTGGACAAGGCGTTGCCTTATTCCGTGAAGAGGTGGCAAAAGGTATGAGCCAAGCTGCCGAAGAAATGAAACAAGCTAATTTAGATACTAATGTGATTCTATTTAGTATGTGGACAGAAGCCATTAAGAATTTTGCTGAAGTAGGCACTGGAAATATTATTTTTTTAGATGGAAGTGCTGATGGAATGCAAAAAACAATGATGCAAATAATGGGTATGAACAGAGCAGAATCAATTGAAAATAAGAAATAAGTAGGATAAGAATTTTATAAAATAGCCTCAAAGAAATTATAATTTCTTTGAGGCTATTTAATTTAAAATACAATCTACTTATCTGATGAAAAAAATAAGCTTCAAATTTATTTTTCAAAACAGCGATTTCAGTCTGTTATAGAATTTTAATTTGATTAGCTTATTCCAAATAATAGAAAAGGCAACTCTGTTTTTCAGAATTGCCTTTCATAATTTTATTTTCGCCAAAAATTAATTCACTGTCCAAGTTTCTTTGCCAGCAATTAATTTATCTAAATCAGCAGGTTTAGCCATGGCTGTAGCAATTTGTGCATGCATTACATCTTCATACACCAATCTATCGTTTTGATAAAATACACCAAATGGTCGAGGCATTGCACCTTCTTTTGCAGGGTCGTCAAACATGCGAACCAACAAGGATGCTTTCATCAATTCCGATTCTTCATGTATCCATAAATCATTTACAGAATTGCCTTCGTTTAAGTTTACAATTTTAGGGGTAAAGCCATCTAATTTTATTCCCAATTCATTGTTGTCGCCAAAAATTAATGGCTTGCCATTTTCTACCAAAAGTGTGTGCATCTTTTTGGTTCCTTTTTCGGTAAATACCTCAAAAGCCCCGTCGTTAAAGATGTTGCAGTTTTGATAAATTTCTACAAACGATGTTCCTTTATGTGCATGTGCACGTTTTAAAACTTCTTGTAAATGTTTTGGGTCTCTATCCACACTTCTTGCCACAAAGCTCGAATCAGCTCCCAGAGCCAATGCAGCAGGATTAAATGGATGGTCAATAGAACCCATCGGCGAAGATTTAGTAACTTTATTTTCTTCAGATGTTGGCGAATATTGTCCTTTTGTTAAACCATAAATTTGA
>JBEEMV010000261.1:0-4940 GCA_041192505.1 Bacteroidota bacterium | reverse complement strand
TAATAGTTTTATTGCTGGTGGTTTTTGGGGGCCAAGTAATGAGGATTTAAAACGAATCAGAGATGAGTTTGCATTTGATGCCACTCCATTGAGAAAAATATTAAGCAGCAAATCATTTGTTAGCACTTTTGGAACATTGCAAGGCGAACAATTAAAAACAACACCAAAAGGTTTTGATGCCGATAATGCAGCCATTGATTTATTACGCTACAAACAATTTTTGTTGATTAAAAAATTTACCGATAAAGAAGTACTGAGCAAAGATTTTGTGAACGAAGCCAATCAAACATTTAAAAACATGCGTCCGTTTTTTGATTACATGAGTGAAGTGTTGACAACTGATGTAAATGGAATTACCCAATTTTAAACTCTTAAATAAAGTAAAATAAATTTCAGCAATGGCATACAACGAAAAATTGGCAAACCGCATTCGTGAAGCATTACAAGACCTTTCAAACATTGAGGAAAAACAAATGATGGGTGGTTTAACTTTTATGGTAAATGATAAAATGTGTGTGGGCATTATCAAAGATGAAATGATGTGTCGCATTGACCCAGCCTTTCACGAAACAGCAATTGAAATGCAAGGTTGCCGAACAATGGATTTTACCAAGCGACCAATGAAAGGTTATGTAATGATTGACGATATAGGAATGAAAACAAAAAAAGATTTTGATTATTGGATAAATCTTTCGTTAGAATTTAACAGTAAAGCAAAATCATCCAAGAAGAAGAAAAAATAAAATCAATAAACAAATAAAATTAAACAACAATGACAACGCAAGATGTAGCAAACAGATTAGTGGAATTTTGCCGTAAAGGGCAAATGTTAGAAGCACAACAGGAATTGTATGCAGCCGAAGTTACAAGCCACGAACCTTCACATTCGCCAACACCACCTGCAATAGGCAAGGAAGCAGTAATTGCAAAAGGAAAGCATTTTGCATCAACCATTGAAGAAAGACATGGAGGACATTTTGGCGACCCAATTGTTGGTGGAAATTATTTTAGCATGGCTGGCTCATTAGATGCCACATTTAAAGGACGAGGCAGAATGGCGATAAATGAAATTTGTGTGTATGGTGTGAAAGATGGTAAAGTAATTTCCGAACAATTTTTTTATTAATCGCAGCCATTTAAAACATTCGTATCTTTAAATAACCGTTTCTTCCTATAGACATAGAATGACTCCGAAAACGTAGCTTAACTGTTAGAGTTAATTGAAAAGATAATGCAACAAATGACAAAAAATATCAACTATATTTTAATACTTATTGCTTTCACAACTTTCATTTCTTGTAAAAAAGAACAAAAACCAACAGCCACAAATAATTTCTACAAACCTCAAATTGGCGATAGTTTTGAATGGCGATTAGATAGTATTGGTTTAAATGAAGTAAATCAATACAATTGTAAAATAATAGATATTGATGCTTTTTCTGCTACTAAGGAATTAGTTGATGCTTTTCATGCTCGAGGAATAAAAGTAATCGCATATATTTCTGTTGGAACAATTGAAAACTATCGGTCAGACTCGGGCTTATTACCTACCGAAATAATTGGAAACATTTATCCTGTATGGCCAGATGAACGTTTTTTAAACATTCGTGAAATCGAAAAAATGAAACCCTTTATTACTTCTCGTTTTGATATGATAAAGCAGAAAGGATTTGATGGAATTGAACCAGACAATATGGATGGTTATGGAGAAATAAACGGATTTAATCTTACATTAAACGACACAAAATTATTTTGCGAATGGATAATAGAAGAAGCTCATCGCAGAGGACTTTCTATTGGTCAAAAAAACACAGAAGAATTAGTTCCATTATTATATAAAAAATTTGACTGGGCATTAACAGAAGATATTTTCAATACAAATACTCAGAATAATTATTCTTTGTATATCGCAGTTAACAAACCCGTTTTTTCAGCAGAGTATAGTGATGTAATGAGTATTACAGATTTTGATACATTTGTTTGTTCAAAGGCAAAACAATTAAAATATTTCGCATTTTTAAAACATAGAAACTTAACACAATGGACGTATGAATGTAAATAAAAAAATAATCTTATTGTTTATCGGCTGCCTACTCGTAATTACAAGCCAAGCACAAACATCCCTTAACATTTACCCTATAAATGGCGCCTTTGGGTTAAAATTTTTTTCAGAGAAAAAAGTATCGTTAGAGCCACGTTTTGATTTTCAATTTGATTTTGCAAATGGTGAATCCAATATATTTATGAATACTGAATTACTAACAACAATCAACTTTCTAAAAGAGGAAAAGTTTAATATGTATTCTGGTATTGGTTTAGGTGCAAATATTTATACCCAAGCACAAAGCAATTTTAGTGGAACCGTTCCACTTGGTGCTACATATTACCTCACAGACAATAAGCGTATAGCAATTGTTGGCGAATGTGGATTAAAAATTACTGCGTTAGATTTCATTAAATTAAAATCGTATGCGCTAGTTGGGCTACAAATTCGTTTGAGGAAGAATTAAACAATTATTGTTATAAAATTTTAAGCCCATTAAAACTCTGTAATTTTTATTTTAAGAATTGCTTAACTCTTGAAAAATACGTATGAAAAAATTGTTATCCTTTGTTTTTATTTTATCATTTATCCATGCTTCAGCCCAAATAAATCTTACCAAATATGTGAACCCAATGATTGGCACTGAAAAAATGGGACACACTTTTCCTGGTGCTACTGTTCCTTTTGGAGCAGTACAATTAAGTCCCGAAACGGATACGATTGTTTACGAAAAAAATGGAAAGTACAATGGCGATGTGTATCAATATTGTTCGGGTTATCGGTATGAAGACAAGTCCATCGTGGGTTTCAGCCATACACATTTTAGTGGCACAGGTCATGCTGATTTGGGCGATTTTTTAATTATGCCCACACAAGGGGCATTACAATTGAATCCCGGCATTGCTGCTGATACAAAAAGTGGTTATCGTTCTGCCTTTTCTCATGCCAACGAAATTGCCGAAGCTGGTTATTACAAAGTGAAATTAGATGATGACAACATCATTGCTGAAATGACTGCCACAACAAGGGTTGGCATGCATCAATATACTTTTCCGAAATCAAATCAAAGCCATATCATTTTAGATTTGATGGCTGGAATTTATAATTATGACGACAAAAATATTTACACTTATGTAAGAGTGGTGAATGATAGTTTGGTTACTGGTTATCGGCAAACAAGCGGATGGGCTCGAACACGAACGGTGTATTTTTCCATGTCGTTTTCAAAACCATTTAAAAAATATGGACAAAAGAATTATGATGCAAAACATGCTTACCATGGCTTCTGGGGCAAGTTTGACCAAAGCACCAATTTTCCTGAAATAGCAGGAAAAAACATTCGGATGTATTTTGATTTTGAAACTACAGAACAAGAAAAAATAAAAATAAAATTTGCTTTGTCGCCCGTAAGCCAAGCAAATGCGTTGGAAAATATGCAGGCAGAAATTAAAGATTGGGATTTTGAAAAAGTAAAAAAAGATGCACAAGAACTGTGGAATAAAGAGTTGAATAAAATTGTCATAACAGCTTCGGATGATGTGAAAACAAATTTTTACACTAGCCTTTATCATGCTTTTATAAGCCCAACTATTTATTGTGATGTGAATGGTGAATATAAAGGCATTGACCAGGAAGTGCATACAGAAAAGGGTTTCAGCAACTATACCACTTTTTCATTGTGGGATACTTATCGAGCTTTGCATCCGCTTTTTAATATTATTCAACCATCTCGAAACAATGATATTGTTGAATCTATGCTTGCACATTACAACCAAAGTGCATTGCATATGCTACCCATTTGGAGTCATTATGCCAATGAAAATTGGTGCATGAGTGGCTATCATTCGGTTTCGGTAATTAGTGATGCAATTATTAAAGGCAACTTCAAAGGCAATGCTGATGAGGCTTTGAACGCTTGTATTGCTACTGCTAATCATCGCAATTATGAAGGCATCGGAAATTATATCGACTTGGGTTTTATTCCTTCCGAACAAAATAGAACATCCGTTTCAAACACATTGGAATACGCTTATGATGATTGGTGTATTGCACAATTAGCAAAAAAATTAGACCGAAAAAATGTGTACGATGAATTTATGAAGCGTTCATTTAATTGGCAAAGTAATTTTAACCCTGCTACAAATTTTATGCAACCGAAATTAGCTGACGGCACTTTCCAAAAATCATTCGACCCGTTAAGCACTAATGGGCAAGGGTTTATAGAAGGCAACAGTTGGAACTATAGTTTTTTTGTGCCACAAAATCCTTTGGGATTAATGCAAAAAATGGGTGGCGAAAAAAAATTTATTGCTGCATTAGATAGTTTGTTTACGATGCGATTGCCCGATGCCTTTTTTGCCGAAACAGAAGATATAACCCGTGAAGGTATTATTGGTGGCTATGTTCATGGCAATGAGCCTGCTCACCATGTGGCGTATTTATATGATTTTACAACTCAAGCTTTTAAAACACAAGCACAAGTTCGCAACATTTTAAAACAGCAATATCATCCAACTGCTGATGGCTTGGGCGGTAATGATGATTGTGGTCAAATGAGTGCTTGGTATATTCTGTCGGCATTGGGTTTTTATGCAGTTGCACCAGGGTCTGATGAGTATGCCATTGGTTCGCCAATCGTTAATGATGCTCAATTAAAATTGGAAAATGGAACTATTTTTACCATCAAAGTGGTAAACCAAAGCGATAAAAATATTTACGTTCAAAAAGTGTTGTTGAATGGCGTTGAACTAAAGAAAATGTTTTTCCATCACAATGATATAACGAGTGGTTCAACACTTACATTTTATATGGGTGCAGAGCCTAAAAAATAATTTAAGCAGATAGCCAATAAACAAAGAAGCCTCTTTCAAAACTGAAAGAGGCTTCTTGTATTTTA
>JBEEMV010000260.1:0-3102 GCA_041192505.1 Bacteroidota bacterium | reverse complement strand
GGCTTATTACCAAAAAAAAGATTTTAATAATGCTGTTTTAGTATTTGCCCGATTACTAAAAATGAATGACTTAAAACCCGAATATTATAGAACCTATTCAAACGTATATGATGATTGGAGTAAGCCAAAAGAAGCATTAATGGTATTAGAAAATGGGTTACAAAAATTTCCAAACTCTTCTATTTTATATCTTGAAAAAGGCAACATTTATGCAGCACAAAAAAAATATAATGCAGCCATTTCAGCATATGAAAAAGGGATTGATACAGATCCAATGCTTGCCAGCAATTATTATCATGCAGCAAAATTATACTGCTATAGTAATGAAGAAGTATGGGGTATGATATATGGCGAATTATTTATGAATTTAGAACGCAATTCGAAACGAACTACCGAAATAAGCAAACTACTTTACGAAACTTATGTAAGTGAAATAAAGTTTACAACAGATTCTACCATGACGGTAAGTTTTAGCCGCAATGCTAATTCAAAAAACTCGGAACCATTTGGTGTAAATGTGTACGAGCCAACTTTAATAGCAGCTTTAAAAGGCACAAAAGCCATCAACATTAATACGTTAGATAAAACAAGGGTAAAGTTTTTAGACATTTACTATGAAAAAGAATTTCAAAACAAATTCAACAATGTGTTATTTCAATTTCAAAAAGAAATAAAAGATGCTGGACATTTTGAAGCTTATAATCATTGGCTTTTATACAAAGGAAATGAAACTGATTTTGCAATATGGCAAGTAAAAAATAAAGATAAATGGGAACGATTTATTGAATGGTATAAAAATCATCCTATTGATATCAATAATGAAAATAAATTTGTTAGAACGAAATATTAATCATCAAATCTATTTCATTCAATTATTCATTTTATTATTTTTGTTGCCAATCCTAAAAACATCAATCATTAAAAAATGTTAAACCTAATATTATTTGGCCCCCCTGGAAGCGGCAAAGGAACACAATCTGAAAGCTTGATAAAAAAATATAATCTGCAACATTTAAGCACAGGCGATATTTTTAGAGGTGAAATTGCTAACCAAACCGCATTAGGTACGGAAGCAAAAAAATTTATGGATAAAGGGCTTTTAGTGCCTGATGAAGTGGTAATTGGAATGATTAGTACCAAAATAGATTCGTGTATTGAGCAAGGTGTAAACGGATTTATTTTTGATGGCTTTCCCAGAACTATTCCTCAAGCCGAAGCATTAGATAAATTAATGGCGTTTAAAAATATGCCTATCAATCAGGTGCTATCACTTGATGTAAGCGAAGAAGAATTAGTAAAACGATTATTAAATCGAGGTGCTACAAGCGGCCGAGTTGATGATCAAAATGAAGAAATAATTAGAAACAGAGTAGTTGAATATAGATTGAAAACCGAACCAGTAGCTGGTTATTACGATAAACAAGATAAATTATCGAAAATAAAAGGCGAAGGAAGTGTTGATGATATTTTTAACGCATTGTGTACAGCAGTAGATAATATATAGGATTTAATAAATGTTTCGAATATTAGAAACAGAACAACAAACAACGATTAATGGAAGGAAGTAATTTTGTAGATTATGTAAAAATATTTTGTAGAAGTGGTGCTGGCGGAAACGGTAGTGTACATTTTAGGCAAGATAAATTTACAGCTAAAGGTGGCCCAGATGGTGGAAATGGTGGAAAAGGTGCCAGTATTATTTTAAGAGGAAATAAGCAATTATGGACATTGCTTCATCTAAAATATAAGCGTCATATTTTTGCACCCGATGCCGAGCATGGTTTAGGTGATTTGTGTACAGGTGCATCTGGCAAAAATGTAATTGTAGAAGTTCCATTAGGCACTGTGGCAAAAGATTTTGAAACTGGAAAAATAGAATTTGAAATTACTGAAGATGGCGAAGAAAAAGTAATCATTACAGGCGGAAGAGGTGGTAAAGGAAATGCATTTTTTAAAAGCCCTACCAAACAAACGCCACGATATGCACAAACTGGCGAACCACGAAAAGAATCGTGGAAGATATTAGAATTAAAAGTATTAGCCGATGTAGGTTTAGTAGGATTTCCGAATGCTGGTAAATCAACTTTATTATCACAATTATCAGCCGCAAAACCTGTAATTGCCGATTATCCTTTTACCACACTTACACCACAATTAGGAATAGTTTCGTATCGTGAACATCGTTCATTTATCATGGCAGATATTCCTGGTATTATTGAAGGCGCAAGCGAAGGCAAAGGCTTAGGATTAAGATTTTTAAGACATATTGAACGAAATTCGGTTTTATTGTTTACCATTCCTTGTGATGCTAACGATATTAAAAAGGAATTAAAAATTCTGCAAACAGAATTAAAACGATACAATAAAGAATTGCTTACCAAACGAGCAGTGATAGCCATTACCAAATGCGATTTAATTGATGATGAATTAAAAAAATTAATTCGTAAAACGTTGCCACGTAAATATCCATCAGTGTTTATTTCGGCGGCTACTGGCGATGGTTTGCAAAATCTTAAAGATTTGCTTTGGACAGAATTAAATACCGATATTTAATTCTTACCTAATTGAAAGAAACAACTTTATACAAACCTTGGCATTGGATAATTGTAGCACTATTAGCATTAACTTGGGGTAGTTCATTTTATCTAATGAAAAAATCATTAGTAGGCTTATTACCATTTCAGGTGGCAGCTTTGCGTATATCAATTACAGCCATTGCATTATTGCCATTTACAATATTAAATTTCAGAAAAATAGAGCGTTCGAAAATAAAATATATTGTATTATCGGGCTTAATGGGAAGCGGCATACCAGCCTTCTTTTTTGCAACCGCTCAAATGCATTTAAATAGTTCGTTGGCTGGTGTATTAAATTCGCTAACGCCAGTATGGGCTTTGTTTTTAGGTATCGTTTTCTTTAAAATGAAAACATCAGCACAGCAGATTATTGGTATATTGTTGGGCTTTTTTGGAGCAGCAAGCTTAGTTGTTTTTGGTCATCATAATAACTCATTAAATTCTGAATTGCAATATGCATTATTAATAGTAATAGCTACTTTTTGCTATGGTATGAATTTGAATATTTTAAGAACTTATTTAGGTG
>JBEEMV010000259.1:0-10502 GCA_041192505.1 Bacteroidota bacterium | reverse complement strand
AGTTTAAATAATGGAGGAAACACTTTAGCAAATGCTACATCATCATTAACCATAGGCGATTGGGGTTGTGCATGGATTATTCATAATGGCGGCTATGCCATTAATGGTTCCGATTTCTTTTTGTATGCCGATGCAAAAGAGCATTCTATTTTAAATGGTAGCATTATAAAACCAAATAGATTTGATGATAATAGTATTACAACTGGTACTGGCATGTCGATAAATATTTGTTATTCAATTCCATTTTGGAACGACCATTCAAATTTTTTAATACTAAGTAGCACAACACTTAAAAATAATTATTGGGGTAATGTAAATAATAAATTTGTAGGTCATATTGCTCTTCAACCCACTGGTGGTATTGGTTGTAGCTTTACAGGTAATTTGCCTGTTGGATTTCCTGATGATGCAGGAGCTTTAACATCGTTGCCAATAAGTGCAGGTGCTTGTACTTTTACAAATTTTGACCCTAACGAAGTAGCACCCTACGACCCAATCAATATTTCAGCACGAATGAGCCATACACCAGTTGATATACCACAAGAATTAATTGATGCTACTTTATCATCCGTAGAACCAGCAGGAAGAATATTTGCTACGGCATATCGTAAAATGTTAGAAGATAATATTAATGAAGCTACATTTATGTTAACCGATTATTTATCAGTAGCCGACCCATCGGTATTGCCCGATGTTCATTTTGAATTAACACAAGCGTTGGCTGATAAGTTAGCCGTACAGTTATATGCTTTAGATCCTTGTACATCGCCTTACGACCCATCGCAGCCATCTGCACGAAAAGCAAAATTAAACACTATTAAACAAGCTATTGCAGCAAGGGCAGCAAAAAATAACAATGCAAAAAGCATCAAAATATTTCCTAATCCGTTTGAAAACAATACAACTGTAAGTTTTACAAACGAGGCAAAAGAAAATTTTGTTTGTACAGTTTATAATATGCAAGGTCAAGCGGTAAAAACAATGCAAAATATCGAATCGAATAGCTTTACAGTTGATGCATCTATGATGCCTAAAGGTATGTATTGGATAGAATTAAAAAGTAAAACAAAAGCCTACCGTGAAAAGTTAGTGGTGGAATAAGGAAAAACATTTTTCAAAACAAAAAAGCCCCGATACATTTTATCGGGGCTTTTTTGTGGTATCTATAAATCATTAAAACACTTGCTCGGCAATGGTTTTAATGGCTTTAATATTACTCATGGTATAATAATGAATTACAGGTGCTCCACTTTTTACCAATTCTTTTGATTGATGAATACACCACTCAACACCCACATTAAATACTTTTTCATCATCATTTTTTACTTTCTGAATTTCGGTTACTAACTCTTCGGGTAAATTTACATTAAATGTACGAGGCAATACAGCAAGCTGTTTGAAGGTAGTTAATGGTTTTATGCCCGGTATGATGGGTACATGAATATCCATTTTTCTACAAGCATCTACAAACTCAAAATATTTGCTATTATCAAAAAACATTTGTGTTACAATAAACTGTGCGCCTGCATCTACCTTGGCTTTTAGCTGTTTTAAATCGGCAATCATATTAGGCGCTTCCGAATGTTTTTCGGGATAACCAGCCACACCCAAACAGAAATTTGTTTTTACAGGATTTTTTAAATCATCTTCTAAATAAATTCCATTATTCATTTTTTCGGCCTGCTTTAATAAATCAATAGCATGGTGATGACCGCCAATTTCGGGTGTAAATTGTGTTTCGCCATGTGGTGCATCGCCACGTAAACAAAGTATATTCTGAATGCCTAAAAAATCTAAATCAATTAAAGCATCTTCGGTTTCTTCAATAGTAAAACCGCCACAAATTAAATGTGGTACAGCATCTACTTTATATTTATTCATAATAGCTGCGCAAATACCTACTGTGCCAGGGCGCTTACGGATGGCTACTTTATCAAATCTGCCATCTGCCATTTTTTTAAATTTTGTTTCCGACCGATGATAAGTAACGTTGATAAATGGTGGTTTAAATTCCATTAATGGATCTAACACATCACAAATAGATTGAAAACTTTTACCTTTTAATGGTGGCAAAATTTCGAATGATACTAAGGGTTTGTTTTTTGAAGCGGCTATATATTCGTTTACTTTCATTTTATTTTTTTAGTAGGCTGCAAATGTAATTGAGCCTAATTTAATTAATTGCAAAATATTTTTCCTGGCGATGCTGAAGTATGACAACCATTGCAAGCACCCGTTCTTGTAACCTGATTCATGTATTGTATGCCGCCACTTGCACTTTCAACGGCTGGATACAAACCACCTGCAAAATCAATAGCTTCGGTAGTATAAAAATTTCCAAATGCATCGGCTTCAATTTTTGCTACTTCAACGCCACCGCCATTGGCTTGTGTATATAAATGAATGGTTGGATTTTCATTCAATGTAATTTGGTCGGGTTTATAAACACTGCCAGCCACCACAAACCAGCCTGTACCAGCACCTTTACCATTTTTAACATGGCAGGTCATACAGTTTTGTCCGTTATAATGGCTATTAGATAAATTGTGTTTGCTGATGGCTGTAATGCCCGTTCCTTCTTTATGACACGATGTGTAAAAAATGATAGCGGCAATTAATGATGTAGTAATTAGTAAAATATTTTTTTTCATGTTTCTTAATTATTAGACTTCTTCGAAAAATGCTTGTTAATGACCTCATCTTTATCTTCTCCAATAGAGAAGAATGGTATTTTCCGAAGAAGTCTATTTAATCATCATCCAATACACTACAATAAATGGCAATACAAAAATAAACGAATCAAATCTATCTAAAATGCCACCATGCCCAGGCAAAAAATTACCACTATCTTTTACGCCAACTTCACGTTTAATCATGCTTTCAACCAAATCGCCCATACTTCCAAAAATGGCAATAATAGCTGCAATGGTCATCCATTGTGTAGCCGTAAAATCATGACGAAAAATAGATAAAATATAGCCAGCTGCGATGGTAAAAATTAATCCTCCAATGGTGCCTTCCCAAGTTTTATTGGGCGAAATACGTTCGTATAATTTATGTTTGCCCAATGCTTTGCCGCTAAAATATTGCATCGAATCACTTGTCCAGATTAAAATTAAAACGCCGAAAATGCGCCATGGATAATACTTTCCGTTATCAAATGCTAATAACGAACTTAATGCTAATGGAAAAATAACATAAAAAATTCCAAGAAAATAAATGCCTAAATTTTGAAACGATTGATTTTCTTTTTGATTAAAAAGTTCGAATAAAAACACTATCCAAAATAATAAAAATGCAATCCAAGCAAACTGACTAATCACTTTTTGAAATGCAATTAGTTGAAAAATTAACACCAAAGCCACAGCCGATGTAATGCCGAATGAATTATAAAAGGTTTTTGATTGATTAAATTTTTCGTTTTTTAAATACATCATATTAAAAAATTCTTGCAAACCATACATAGCAATAATGGTAATAGCTGCAATAAATAAATATGGAATTTTACTTAAAAAAACGGCAATCAATACAATACCGAATATGCTGCCCCAAATAATTCTTTGTTTCATAATAGTACGAAAGTAAATAATAAACTTACACTAAGGTTATCAGTTTTTGCAATCCTTTAATAATCGAAGTTTCGATGATGGCAAACTCGGGTAAATCTTTACCTATAAAGGTAATTGCCAATAAAATATTTTTGTTTTTTAAATGTAGATGTTGATATAAATTAGATTTATTCAATCTATAATTTTCACGAATCAATCGCTTAATTCTATTTCTATCCACTGCTTTTTTAAAGTTTCGTTTCGAAACCGAAACAACTATTTGAACAGGAAAAGGTTGTAATTGCTCAGTTTCAAAAAACACAAACCGAACAGGCGTTTGATAAAAACTTTTACCCTTTTCAAACAATACATCAAGTTGCTTTGGGCTGCAAAGTTTTTCTTGTTTGGTAAATGTATGTGCAGATAGATTAACGGGCATAAAATAAAAATACCGGATGTAGAATACGAAAATTCAACATCCGGCAATTGGAAATATGTTTAGAAATTATTGAAGAGTTACTTCAATGATTTTTCGTCAGATACGGTTAATTTGTTACGACCTTTTCTGCGACGAGCAGCTAAAACACGACGACCGTCAGCTGTTGACATACGTTCACGGAATCCGTGTTTCTTTTTTCTTTTTCTGCTATGAGGTTGAAATGTAAGTTTCATGATTAATATTAATTATAGCTTTTTGTAAATTGGAGGGCAAAGATAAGCCGATTTATAACTTTAACAACTTTTTTTTCAGTTTTTATTTATCTGGCTTATTTTTGCACAAAATAAATATAATGAAAAATCTTTTTACTCTTATTCTTCTTTTGCAGTTTGTATTAATAGCTAAGGCGCAGCCTACTATTACCACGGCCGCATTGCCTGTATCGGGTGTTACTTATCATCAAGTTTCTGCCGATAACAGTTCTTTTAGTGGCTTATCATCTATGTTAACTGCTGGTGCTAATCAAACATGGAATTGTAATTCAACTTTTATTGCGTTTGATACTACGCATCAAAAATTTGTGGTAGCTTCTACAACGCCTTATGCTACTACGTTCGGCACTTCAAATTTGGCTTACGATTCGCCAATTGATTCTATTTATACCTATTTTCATACTAACAACAATGGATTATATATTGATGGTATTTATTCTTATCAATCAGGCTTGGTTAGTGGCGATGGACATTATGCCAATGGCGGACAATTAGTTTTGCCAACGCCATTTAGCTTGGGTAGTACTAATGTTTCGCCTGGTGTTTTTACTGCTGTTAAAACGGTGTTAGTTGTTTTTCATGCTGGTATTTATAGAACCGAAACAAGAAACAGTATAGCTGATGCATGGGGAACAATTATTACACCCAGCGATACTTTTACTAATGTGTTGCGCATTAAAACTAAAGTAACATCTTACGATTCTATTTTCTTACCTGCTATTATAGGGCAAGCACCTGCTCCATCTTACGATACAGCATACGAATATACTTGGGTGCAAAATGTTGATTCAATTGGGCAGATTATGACTGTTACAACTGGTTCGGATAGTACAACTATTAATGATGCATTTTATAATTACAAAAAACGTAAATCAGTAAATGGTATTAATGATATTAAAAACAATAATGCATTGTTGATTTATCCAAATCCTGCAAATAATTTTATTAAAATTGAAAGCAACGAAACCATTGATAAGGTTAAAATATTTGATATTTTAGGAAAAGAAATAAAGGAAATTGTTGGAAATAGTAAAACTAAAAATATCTCAATTGAAGAATTGAACAACGGAATTTATTTATTACAGATTTATAAAAACAATAACATCATCACTAAAAAAATGACTGTACAGAAAAACTAATTAGTGTTAAAATATTTTAAGCCTGCTTCTTACTTTATTGTTTGAAGCAGGCTTTTTATTTTATCTTCGCCCATAATAATTTTTTTAAGTAAATGAACAAACGAACAAAAATTGCAGCCATTATTGCTTCGGAAAAAGCGAACTACGAAACCACAGTAAAAGGTTGGGTGCGAACATTTCGCAACAACCAATTTATTGCATTAAATGATGGCAGCACGAATAATAATTTGCAGTGTGTAGTTGATTTTCAAAACACCGAAGAATCAATATTGAAGCGTATTACAACTGGTGCAGCTTTAAGTTTGACAGGTGAAATTATTCCATCGCAAGGCAAAGGACAGAAGTATGAAATGAAGGTTTCTACCATCGAAATTTTAGGCGATAGCGATGCCGAAAAATATCCTTTGCAACCCAAAAAACATTCGTTAGAATTTTTGAGAGAGATTGCACATTTGCGTTTTCGTACCAATACTTTTGGCGCAGTAAATCGTGTAAGAAATACTTTAGCATTTGCTATTCACGAATATTTTCAGCAAAAAGGATTTGTGTATTTGCATACGCCAATCATCACAGCCAGCGATGCAGAAGGCGCAGGGCAAATGTTTTCGGTTTCGGTTTTAGATAAAAACAATCCGCCGAAAAATGAAGATGGTACAATAAACTATAAAGAAGATTTTTTTGGAAAAGCCACCAACCTCACTGTTAGTGGACAGTTGGAGGCAGAGTTGGGTGCAATGGCATTAAGTGAAGTTTACACTTTTGGTCCAACATTTCGAGCTGAAAACTCAAACACCACAAGGCATTTAGCGGAATTTTGGATGATTGAACCCGAAGTGGCTTTTAATGATTTGAATGATAATATGGATTTGGCAGAAGGACTTTTGAAGTTTTGTATTCAACAAGCCATCACAAAAAATGCGGATGATTTAGAATTTTTAAATCAACGATTGGCTGAAGAAGAAAATCAAAAACCAACCGCAGAACGTAGTGAATTAGGGCTTTTGCAACGCTTGAATTTTTGTGTAGAAAATGATTTTGTACGATTAACGTATACAGAAGCCATTGATATTTTAAAAGATTCAAACCACAACAAGAAAAAGAAATTTCAATATTTAATTGAAGGTTGGGGTGTTGATTTACAAAGCGAACACGAAAGATATTTGGTAGAAAAACATTTTAAAAAACCTGTGATTTTAACTGATTATCCAAAAGACATTAAAGCGTTTTACATGCGCCAAAATGAAGATGGAAAAACGGTAAGAGCAATGGATATTTTATTCCCCGGCATTGGTGAAATAGTTGGTGGTAGCCAACGGGAAGAACGAATAGAATTGTTGGAAAAACGCATGGATGAAATGCATATTCCGAAAGATGAAATGTATTGGTATTTAGATACAAGAAGATTTGGTACTTGTCCGCATGCAGGCTTTGGGCTTGGTTTTGAGCGATTGGTATTATTTGTTACAGGCATGGGAAATATCAGAGATGTAATTCCTTTTCCACGTTTTCCAAAGAGTGCAGAGTTTTAATACAATAGAACACGGATGACACAGATGAAATAGATTTTCACTGATTTTAAAATCCGTTTTTATCATCAAAAATCAGTGTTATCCGTGTGCCATAAAAAAGTATAATGAGTTTTTTCAATTCCATAGTATCTTGGCTTTTCAAAAGCAGAATCGAACAGATTCAACGCTTTATGGATGAACCATTGGAATGCCAAGAGCAAGTATTAGGCAATTTAATTTCGTTGGCATCAACTACTGAATGGGGCGAAAAATATGGTTATGATGACATTGAATCTGTTGCCGATTTTAAAAAACGAGTGCCGCTGCAAGATTATGAATCGCTGAAACCCTATATTCAGCGTACGATGCAGGGCGAACAAAATTTATTGTGGCATAGTGATATTATTTGGTTTGCTAAATCCAGCGGTACTACAAGTGATAAAAGTAAGTTCATTCCCATCTCACAAGAATCGATGGATGATTGCCATTATAAAGGTGGCAAAGATGTGCTCACCATTTATTGCAACAATCATCCCGACACAAAAATATTTAGTGGTAAAGGCTTGGTAATGGGCGGTAGCCATCAAATGAATCCATTGAATGCCAATGCAAGTTTTGGTGATTTATCAGCCGTATTAATTCAAAATATGCCATGGTTAGGCACGGTATTACAAACGCCCGATTTGAATGTGGCTTTGATGAATGATTGGGAAAAGAAAATAGAGCGAATGATTGAAACAGTGCTTCCTCAAGATTTAACACATATTGCAGGCGTACCCACATGGACGATGGTTTTGATTCAAAGAATTTTGGAACGAACTGGCAAGAAAAATTTGTTGGAAGTTTTTCCAAATTTAGAATTATACATTCATGGTGGCGTAAGTTTCACACCTTACAAAAGCCAGTTTCAACAACTGATTCAAGGCAATCAGATGAATTATTATCAAACCTATAATGCATCCGAAGGTTTTTTCGGAATTCAGCTTGAACCCAATGCGGATGATATGTTGCTGATGTTGGATTATGGAATTTTCTACGAATTTATTCCTGTAGAAAATATGGATGATGAAAATCCAAACACTTTGCAATTGAATGAAGTAGAAATTGGAAAAGTGTATGCACTTGTAATTAGCACCAATGGAGGCTTGTGGCGTTATAAAATTGGCGATACCATTACTTTTACTTCTATATTTCCATTTAAAATAAAAGTAGCTGGGCGAACAAAAAATTATATCAATGCATTTGGTGAAGAGTTGATGGTGCACAATGCTGATGAGGCTTTGGCTGTGGCTTGTAGCCAAACTAATGCCGTGATAAAAGATTACACAGCAGCACCAATTTTTTTAACCAACACACACAAAGGCGGACATGAATGGTTGATTGAATTTGAAAAAGCACCGAATGATTTATTGCAATTTACCCATATTTTAGATGAACATTTGCAAAAAATAAATTCGGATTACGAAGCCAAACGACAAAAAGATATTGCCCTACAACTGCCTGTTATTCATGCTTTGCAGCCCAACACATTTTATAATTGGTTGAAACAAAAAGGCAAAATTGGTGGACAACACAAAGTACCACGATTGAGTAACGACAGAAAAATTGTGGAAGAAATTTTACAAATTAGTGGATAGAAAGTCTTTTCCAAAGCCATGATTCAGCTAATCGCTGTTTCCATTCGGTATCTAATTCATGCTTTGTATTTACTAAATTATTAAAAATTAGAGTATCAGCATCAATCACTTTTTCGGTAAATAATTTTTTTGCATCTGCCAAGGCAAAAGCTTTTACTTCATCATTGGTTTGATAAGTAATTTGTGTTCGATTAAAAAAATCTACGCCCAATTGTTGTTCAATTTGCTTTACCAAATTAACCGATTTATCAATACCACAACCACTTACTTCGTTGGCTGATTCATCAACGAAAAAAACAACAAACCTATTGTACAATACTTCTGTTGCGGCTTTCAAAGGCATTTGATGCGATGTCCATTGTTGCGAAAAAGATTGCAACGTTTGTTTGCATTGCAAAACTTCATATTCATTTAAGTTTCTATCTGCTTGATAAATCCATACACGAGCATCGGCAGGAAACGAATCAATAGAAAACTGTGGCGCTGTTTGAGGTATCATTTTTATGTATTCTAAAATTTATATGGCTATCCTTCAATATGAATAGATATTGTAATTGTTCGAGATTTTAATCCACTTAATTCACGACTAAATAATAAATGACTATCGGGCGAAAGCACATTCATTAAGCCTTGCGATATTTTTATTTCGGGTGCTAAAATGAACATCGGAAAATAAAATTCGAATCCAAAACCCAATTCGCCAGATAAATCATGCGGCGTAAGTTTTATTAAATTGGTGGCTTTTCGGGCTTTTGATAACGAAGCTAAATCGTAAGTATATTTCATGCCTGCTATTACATACATTCTAAAATCTTTCACTCTATCACTTTTTAATTTTAATTGTACAGGCAAATCGATATAAATATTCTGAATATTAAATTTAGCTGTACTATCTTTTCCAGTAGCAAAATCATGTACTAAAAATTGCATATTTTTTTCACCAAAACTCATAGCAGGAATAGTTCTAATATCCATTCGTTTGCTGATGCGTTTATTAGCCATTAAACCCAAATTAAAGCCTGGGCCTTGTTTGGTACTTATTTGTAAAATGGTATCGTTGGTTATTAAATCTTTACTATAATAATATTTAAATCGAGATGAATTAAAAGCGCCAGTTATACCAAAATAATGTCCTTTTGAATCATGGTCTAATTGATTAAATTGTGCTTTAGCTTGTTGTAAAAAGCAAAAACAATTCAATAGAAAAACAAACGATATGAAACTTTTTTTAATCAATTATTTTGTGCCGATATAAATGCTGCAAATACCGAAGGTAAGCGGTATGCAACGGGTTGATGAAAATCCTGCTTTAATTAATTCGGCTTCAAATGCTTTACCATAAGGAAACTCTTGAACAGATTCATACAAATATTTATACGCCGAAAAATCTTTCGAAACCAGTTTACCAATTAATGGCAAAATATTTTTGAAGTAAAACGAAAAAAAGATGTTGAATATTTTGTTTTCGGGTTTCGAAAATTCGAGTACAATCAACGTTCCACCATTATTTAATACACGATTTATTTGTGATAAACCTTTTTGCAATGTTTCAAAATTGCGTACGCCAAAAGCCACCGTACAAGCATCAAAGCTATTATCGGCAAAAGGTAAATTTTCCGAATCGGCTTCTATCATTTCAATTTTATCTTCTAATTGTAAAGCCTTAATTTTTTGTTTGCCTACAGCCAACATATTTACTGATAAATCAATGGCAGTAATTTTTTTTGCATTGGTTTGTAGTGCCGCTATGGCAAAATCGCCAGTGCCAGTAGCCACATCAATAATGGTAGTAGGGTTTACTTTTTTTAATTCTTTAATGGCTCGTTTGCGCCACAGTTTATCAACGCCAGCCGATAAAAGATTATTTAATAAATCGTATTTAGGCGCAATGTTGTTAAACATTTGCCTTACCTGTTCTTTTTTATTTGCTTGTAAATGCTGATACGGAATTGCCATAAG
>JBEEMV010000258.1:0-2634 GCA_041192505.1 Bacteroidota bacterium | reverse complement strand
TGTATTAAATTGTACAAGTTTTTTAATTTTTGTTAATTTTATAAACTTTAAAATATATGTATAGCTGCAATAGTTGATTATTTTTACATCGAAACAAAAAAACACTAAGTAATATGGCAATTGAAAGAATCAAAGTTTTATTGGCAGATGACCATCAATTAATTTTAGATGGAATTAATTTGTTGATTAAAGACGCACCAGATATTGATGTGGTAGATGAAGCAAACCACGGCGAAGAAGTATTGGATGTATTAAGCAGAAGAAAAATTGATGTGGTATTGATGGATGTAAATATGCCTGTAAAAGATGGTATTGCTACTACTAAAGAAATTAAAGCTAATTATCCTGATGTAAAAGTATTAGCCCTTTCAATGGTTAATGAAGGACCGATTATTACAAAAATGTTAGAAGCAGGTGCTTCGGGATATGTATTGAAGACAACTTCAAAAGACGAATTATTAAGTGCTTTAAGAAAAGTGGCAAGTGGCAGTAAATATTTTAGTAGTGATGTAAGTGAAACTATGATGAATGGTTTTGCAGCATCTCGTGAAAAAATGAAAATGGCTCAGCAAACCATGATGAAAGACCATTTAACACTTCGTGAAATTGAAATCATCAGATTAATTGTTGAAGGCTATTCGAATGCTGAAATTGCTGAAAAATTGATTCGTAGCCCACGTACAATTGATACGCATAGAACAAATATTATGAAAAAAATAGACGTTCATAATATTGCAGGCTTAATAAAATACGCCATGGCAAACGGATTGATGGAATCTTAATTCAATCTATTTTACAAAATATAAAAAGCCTGAATCAAATTAATGATTCAGGCTTTTTACGTTTTAATACTTATTGGTTAATTAAAATTACTGATAAAAAAATACGTTGCTAATGAAGTATAATTACGATTTGTAAGTGAATGATTTAGGCTTGTGATGATAGTAGTTTTGTGGAGTAATTTTTCTGTAAACACAACAAGGAAAAAAAACAACAGAACACAAAACACACAACCCAATGAGCACAAAAACAAGAAGAGCATTTACCAATGCACTTAAAATCGCAAGTATATTAATGCTACAATTAATTGTAGTAATATATGTAACCAAAGCCAACCTTCAAGCATCTGCCGGCTTCAGTCATGCATTAATAATAAAGAATGGAAAAGTATATGCCTGGGGCAATAATGATCATGGACAATTAGGCAATGGTACTAAAGTAAATAGTTTAATACCTGTTGAAGTAAAAAATTTGAATAATGTAGTATCAGTAAGTACAGGTTTATATTTTTCAATGGCTTTAACATCCGAAGGAAAAGTGTATAGCTGGGGCACAAATACTATAGGTCAATTAGGAGTTACGGATATAAAAATGGCAACTGAACCCGTTGAAATAACTTCATTAACAAACATAAAATATATTGCAGCGGCTGGTGATCATGCATTGGCATTAACATCGAAAGGTAGTGTGGTGGCTTGGGGAAGCAATGCGAATGGTGAATTAGGAGATGGTACTACTTTAAATCAATTTAAACCCATTGAAATAAAAGGGTTAGAAAAAATTGTAAAAGTAACAGCAGGCATTGGTAATTCATTTGCTTTAGATGCTAAAGGAAATGTATTTGCTTGGGGTAGTAATGAACAAGGGCAATTAGGATTAGGAAATAATAATTCGCAATTAACACCAATAGTAGTTAGTGGATTAAAAAATATTATTCAAATATCGGCTGGCAGATTTCATGCCTTAGCATTAGATAGTAAAGGAAAAGTGTATAGCTGGGGTAATAACGAAAAAGGACAACTTGGAATGGATAATGGAATGACAAATTCATATTTACCAATTGAAGTAAACGATTTACCTATTGTAAAAAATATTTCATGTGGTGCCGATCATTGCACAGCCATTACTGGTGAAGGACAATTATATGTGTGGGGTAGCAACGAATTGTATGAATGCGGACAAGTAAAAACCAATATTTTTAAACCATTTTTATTAAATGAATCTTCTAATTTTTCGAGTATTGCATCGGGCAGCCATTTTAATGTAGCTGTTAAAAGCAATGGAATGGTGTATGTATGGGGTAATAATACCGACGGGCAATTAACCACTAATTTTAAAGATGTAAAAAATAATATTGTTACCGTTCGTGGCTTAAAAGAAACCGAAACTATATCAGCATCATCAAAATTAATGCACACTTTATTAGTATCAGCCGATGGTAAAATAACTTCATCTGGAACAAATGAATATGGTCAATTAGGCGAAAGTGATAATTCTAAAACAGGAAGTATTGCCGATTTGAAAAATGTAATTCAGGCATCTGCAGGTACTTATCATTCAGTGGCTGTAACGGGTAGTGGCAAAGTATATTGTTGGGGTGTAAACGGGTATGGGCAAGCAGGCGATACTGCATCTTTGCAAATTAATTATCCATATCAAATAAAAAGTTTAACCAATATTAAATATGTAGCTGCTGGGGCAAATCATACATTAGCTTTAACTACTGATGGTACTGTGTATGCTTGGGGCAGCAATAGATACGGGCAATTGGGTACAGGCAATTATAAAGGAAGTAATAAGCCAGTAAGAATAAAAGGTTTAACAGATGTTGTAAAAATAGTGGCTGGCGAAAAA
>JBEEMV010000257.1:0-3532 GCA_041192505.1 Bacteroidota bacterium | reverse complement strand
GTCGGTTTTTCAATAATCCTTCATTATACGTTTGTATTACTGCTTTTAAATAGGTGCTCATCTGTTCAGCTTTTTGTTGATTCGGTATCAAAACATTTTCGGTACAAGCTCTATCTGTTTTATAAGTAAAAGCACTCAATAATTTATTGCCATTATACCTTATTGTTAAATTATTATCCATCAATAAAAAATTATTATTTAGCCATGTAAATGTTTTTGCATTTGCCGAATCTTGTTGTAAAATGTTTCTACCAAATGCTGCTACCTTACCTTGGTAGCCCACCATGTTTAATACTGTAGGTAAAATATCAACTTGTTGTGTTACAAAATTTATATTTCCTTTTAGCTTACCTGGCATATAAAAAAGCATAGGCAATTTGAATACACCAGCATCGCCCGAGTAGTTTGGGTCGGTATTCCATGCAGTGTGGTCGCCCACAATTACAAACAAAGTATTATTAAACCATTTCATTTTTGATGCCGTTTCAAAAAACTTACGAAGCGAATAATCGGTATATGCAATAGGTTGTAAAAGCATATTTTCATCTTTCGGAAATTTATCGGCAAACTCTTCCGGAATTTTAAATGGATTGTGTGATGATAGCGTAAACAAGCCAGTACAAAAGGGTTCGGGCATTTCATTTATTTTTTTTGCTACATACTGAAAATATTTATGGTCCCAAATTCCCCAAGTCCCATCAAAATCTTTATTAGGTTCGGGGTATTCATCTCTGCCATAATAAGTATCAAAACCACATCGTCTGCTAAACGAATTAAATTTCATTGAACCATTATTACCACCATGAAAAAAAGCTGTGGTATAACCCATTTCTTTCATGTATTCGCCCATACCTTTTATTTTATTATTTTGGTATGATGAGTAATAAAAACATTCTTCCATCATGGTTGGAATGCTTGCCATCACGGCACACATGCCTTCGTGGCTGTGTTTGGCATTGGCAAATGCATTGGTGCATAACAATGAGTTGTTGCATAATGAATCTAAAAACGGAGTAAAATTTTTGCCTTTATTAAAATGTCCTACATATTCTTTGCCGCAGCTTTCCCAAATAATTATCATCACATTTGGTTTGCGATGCAATATTTTTTCAAGCGTATCATTTTTGGTTATATAAATTTGATTGGTAAAAATCTTTTTACACTCTTCATCCGAAAAATATTTTATCGGTTTTACTTGTGGTAAAAATGCCGATTGAAAAAAGATAACTGTTGAATTGGTAACCAATGGCGAATATTTTTCATCTACCATTTCGCCAGCAGTGGTGCCGCTTATAGGTATATATTGCCAACCGCCCCGAATCATTAAAAAACTTAAACCACCCGATATTAAAAAGCAAATTATCCAGTTGGCAAAATATTTTTTATTCAGAATAGGTTTAGTTATAAAATATTTTTTGTTGGTTTTATTTGCAAAAAACCAAACTAAAAAAAGTAAAACGAATAATACAATAAATAGCCACCAATAAAAGCTTACATACGTTTTCCATTGCCCTGCTGCTTCATCACCAACTTTAGTAATACCAAATGTAGAACGGCGTAAATTATATGGATAAAACACAGCATCAATTAACTCTAAAACCATTAATGGTACATGCATTAGCACATAAAGAGCCACTAATATTTTTTGATAAATCTTATTATAATTTAACTGAAATGAAATAGAAAGTAAGATGAAAAATAAAACATTTAAATACATGGCTGCCACCATATCAAATCGTAAGGCAAAGAAAAAAACTTTGGCAGCATCAACAATTGTAATGTTTTGAAACGAATGTAAATTATAGGCTAAAAAAATAAATCGGCAAAGTGTTAATAGCAACATGGTGATGCAAACACGAATCCAATAAACTTTAAATTGCGGTAAAAATAAATTCATAAAAATTAATCTAAAAATGCTGTAAGTGGGCTACTGGCTTCGGCTTTATTAAAAATAGGCGATGCTAATCTTGATTCAAAAGCCATTCTGCCAGCTTCAATAGCCATTTTAAAAGCAATTGCCATTGCCACTGGATTACCTGCTACTGCAATTGCAGTGTTTACCAACACAGCACTGGCGCCCATTTCCATGGCTTCGGCTGCATGCGATGGCGCACCAATACCAGCATCAATTATTACAGGTACATTGCTTTCGGCAATTATTATTTGCAACATGGCTTTGGTTTCTAATCCACGATTGCTGCCAATTGGCGAACCTAAAGGCATTACAGCCGCTACGCCTACATCCTCTAATCGTTTGCACAAAACAGGGTCGGCATTAATATAAGGCAACACAATAAATCCTTTTTTAACTAACTCTTCAGCAGCTTTTAAGGTTTCAATTCCATCGGGCAATAAATACCTTGGATCGGGATGAATTTCTAATTTCAATAAATTAGTTTGCATAGCTTCCCTTGCTAATTCGGCTGCAAAAATGGCTTCGGCAGCAGTTCTTACGCCCGATGTATTAGGCAATAATTGAACTTTTTCTGATTTAATATTTTCAATCAAACCATCTTTTTTATCTTTCATATCAACACGTTTTAAAGCCACAGTTACTAATTCAGTACCGCTTGCTATAATTGATTCGTGCATCAATTTATTCGAACTAAATTTTCCTGTTCCTAAAAATAATCGCGATGAAAATTCAATATTTCCTATTCGTAAATTCATTTTTCGTATTTTAATTAATTCCTAATTGAAAGCAAATTGCTTCAATGATTTCCGACTGCATTTTTATATCAGTAATTTCTGTATATTCTTTTGAGATTCTTTTTTTATCAATTGTTCTAATTTGATGGCACAACAAAATAGATTCATTGGGTAACCCAAATTGGGTTGCAAGTAATAAAATTTCATTAGGATAAATTACTCTATTTGGTTTTCGAGATGTTATTGGAATTACATTTACTGTGTTTATCAATTCATTAATTTCGTTTTCCGAAATAATTAAAACTGGTCTTGTTTTACCTTGTTCAGAGCCAATTACAGGGTCGAGATTGGCTCGATAAATTTTCCATTTTTTATATTTCATTTTTCGAAATCATTTTCCAAATGATCAAAATCGTCAATTATTTCATTTACATCGGCTTTAAAAAGTGGGTCGTTAGAAGCTTTTTTTAGCAATTCAATTTTTCTACTTTTTTCATCTAAATTATCATCAACTAATACTCTAACCGATTTTTTACCACTGAAATTTGCAGGAAGGTTTAGAATAATTTGATTGTTATGTATATGGCAAACCTGAGAATAAATCATACAATTTAATTTTAATAAAATTAATACATTTTTTAGAAATAGTAATTAAGATAGTTATTTCCCGAATTTCGATAAATAGTCTTTCAACATATCTTTATGAACCATAAAATCCATCATTTTCAACTTCACATAATCTTCGTGAAAGAAATAAAATCCAAAATTTTTACTTTCATTTCCTACATTTCTCGAACCTGCACCACTGTCTTTTACTAAGAACCAAGTTTTCCCATTTTTTTCGGTATAGCCTACAATATGCATTCCGTGGTCATCAGTTGTA
>JBEEMV010000256.1:0-7468 GCA_041192505.1 Bacteroidota bacterium | reverse complement strand
TGTTGGCTATTACTATATGCAGTATAGTAAACATAATACAAACCACTTGTAGCAAAAGTAAATGTAGGGGATGCAGAATTGCTGTATTTATTGTCAAAATTCCATTGATGTAATCCAACAGGTCCAGTGGTAGTACTCGTAAAAGTTATACTATCGTTGTGAACATAATATGAAAAGGAAGCAATAATTGTTTGTAATGATATATTAACATTAAGAAGTTGTGAAGATGTATCAGAGCAATTTAAATTAGAATCTAATGAAATTAAAGTAACATTATAATTGCCTGAAATTGCGTAAGTGTGTTGACTGTTTTGTGAGGAATAATAATTTAAAGTATCTAAAAAGCCATCACCATAATTCCAAATGTACATGTTGCTATATCCATTATTTGTTAAAGAATAGCTGAATTTGTTTCCGCAATTACCAGTATAAGCAGTAAACTGTGCTTGCCCAGCACATGGATTTGAATTAATACCAAAGTTTTTACCACCTATGTGTTGCCCTGTACCACTAACATTAAAATAATAGGCATTTGAACTGGCTGCTCCAGGTTGCGTTGTTAGAATTCCGTTAGCAAGTTTTATATAATTATTATTGCCTGCCGATGTTATGAATTGAAAATAACCATTTGTATTTGTATAGGTGTATGGGCATGAGTTTTTACACATATATACTATTTGGTTTGCTGCACCTTGTTCACCAGCATCTTTTACCCCATTTGAATTGGCGTCGTAATATACATATCCGCTAATTGTATCAGCAGCAGCTGATGATACATTGATAGCATGGCAAATACTATCTATATCGTGTGTTGCCGAGTCAGCCACAGTTAGGCATACATTATATACGCCAGCAGTTTGATACGTGTAGGTATATGGATTGGTTATTTGATTCAAATATGGCGACCAATAACCATTGTCCATCACAAAATAACTATTGCTGTAATCATAAGTTCCTGAAGTAACGGTGCTTGTATTAATCAAGGTTACAGCATTGCCACTAACCGAAAAAGTAAACGATGCATGAGCTGAGCTTTGTGCATTTAATTTTGTGTTTCCAAAACTGAAAACACAAATAAACAGCAGCAGCCATTTGGCAGCCATTGTTTTTTTTGCCGATGTTAGAATTTTGTTTGTCATAATTTTTTGGTTTAAAATGGTTAAGTAAAATTGCTTTTATTTTTTTAAATAAGCTAATACAAATTTTGGATGCCCTACTTACTTAAAAAAATGTTATTGCAAAATTCAACACAAATATTTTTTAAACAAACTATAAAAAAAACAATTCTTACAGGTTCAATTTTTTTGAAAAATTATACTAAGCAAGTTTGGTGCAATGTTGGAACAATTACTTCGGCAAAACCTTTCTTTAATAATCTGGTTTGAAAGTGTTGTTGTGTTTTGTATTCGCCATGCACTACAAAGAATTTTTCAACTGCTTTAATATCTTGGCAAGCCAACCACTGCGAAATATCTTCATAATCGCCATGTGCACTAAACGAACGAATAATTTCAACATCAGCTTTTACTTCATACTCTTCGCCAAAAATTCTAACTCGTTTATCGCCTCTCATCAATTTAGCGCCCAATGTATTTTCTTCACAAAAACCTACCATCAAAATAGTGTTGGCTGGGTCGCTAATAGCATGTGCAATATGATGTTTTACTCTACCAGCATCTGCCATACCCGATGCCGAAATGATAACCAATGGGTCTTTACGATTGTTTAATAATTGTGAATTGGTTTTATCCAACACAAATTCTAATCCCTTAAAATCGAATGGATCTTTGTCTTCTTTCATCAATTTTAATACTTTATCATTAAAGCATTCTTTGTGCTTTTTTAAAATTAAAGTAGCATCTGTTGATAGCGGACTATCAACATAATAATCCAAAAGCGGCAACTTGTTTTCGTTTTCTAATTGATTAAGTGCATACAATATTTCTTGTGTTCTGCCCACACTAAATGCAGGAATGATTAAACGACCTTTTTTATGCAAACAGGTATTAGTAATGGCATTTAGCAATTGCTGTGAGGTAAGCGAACGGTCATCGTGTAGTTTGTCGCCATAAGTTGATTCGCAAATAATAATATCGGCTTGTCTAAAATTTTTCGGCGAATTTAAAATCGCAGTATTGTATCTGCCTAAGTCGCCCGAAAAAGTAAGTTTACGGATTTTTCCGTTTTCAATAACATCTACATGCACAGTAGCACTGCCTACAATATGACCTGCATCTATAAATTGAAATGATACATCATCGAATAATTTAAACATAATATTGTAATCAACGGGCTTAAAATTAACCATTGCATTTTTTACATCATTGGTTGTGTACAAGGGTTTTAATGGTATTAGTTGATTAACTATGCGTTTTTTGTTTATAAATTTTATGTCGCTTTCTTGAATATGAGCCGAGTCATAAAGCAATACTTCAGCTAAATCTAAAGTGGCTGGTGTGCAATAAATATTCCCTTTAAAACCATCTTTTACTAATTTAGGAATTAAGCCCGAATGATCGATATGGGCATGTGAAAGGATTAAAGCATCAACCTCAGCAGGTTCAAATCCCCAATTTCTATTCAACGAATCGGTATCGGCACCACCTCCTTGAAACAAGCCACAATCTAACAAAATCTTCTTTCCACTTTTTATTTCTACTAAATGTTTACTTCCCGTTACACAATGTGCAGCACCATGAAATGATATTTTCATTTGTATATTATTTGTGGTAAATGTAACATCATTTACAAAAAGAAAAGTCCATTTTTAATGAATAGATTATTTATGATTACATTTCTAACTTTTAATTTATATTTGATAAAATGCTGCATCGTTTTTTGCTTTTTGTATTCATGTTGTTTATTTTTTTTGCATCTGTTCAAGCACAGGTAGTATGCGGCTTTGGTGCCGATTCGAATGATGTAGTAAGCAATATTGTAGTAGATAAATTTGGCAATGTTTATATGGCAGCCAATTTTTGTAATACCATTACAATAGATAAAAATGTTGCCAAAAAAATTACTTCAACTAATCATTCGCAAGATATTTTATTGGCAAAATTTAATTCCTTTGGCAAATTAATATGGGCAAATAAAATAGGTGGCATAGGTAAAGATGAAATACATGATATGAAAATTGATGCTAATGGATATTTGTATTTGGTAGGCTATTTTTCGAAAGATTGTGTATTTGAAAATGCTGCAAAAAAAATAAATTTATCAAGCCATGGCGCTACTGATGGCTTTATTGCCAAAATACTTTCAACCACAGGAAACATAGATTGGGTAAATCAATTAGGCGGCGAAGGTGCAGATGATATTTGTTCGGTAACCATTGATAAAGCCGATGGGGTAGTGGTATCGGGTAGGTTTTCGAAAATAATGGATGCCGATATTTCCGAACAACAACATTTATTAATTACTAAAGCCACTGAAAAAAATTATAGCTCGGCTTTTATAGCCAGATACAATGCCTACGATGGCAAATATATTTATGCCAATACAATGGGCATAGAAAACGATAATCCATCATTTCAATCGCAATCGTGTGTGGTAAGCGATGAAAAAAATAACTGTTTTTTTATCAGCACATTTACCAATTCGGTTGATATTAATCCAAACGGAAATGCCATCAATATTTCATCAAATGGAAAAAATGATTTGGTATTAATAAAATATGATGTAAACGGAAAGCTATTAGAATCAGTAGTTTTGGGTGGCGAAGGCAATGAGAATTGTAACAATAAATGTTTGGCTATCAACAAAAAAAACGAATTGATATTTGCCATTTCATTTCAAAATGAATGTTCCATAAGGAATCAAAATTTAGCTGTTAAATATTCTTCTATTGCCGAAACCGATTTGCTGCTTGCTAAAACCAACAACAAACTATCTGAAATACTTTTTGCAAAACCAATTAGCGATAATGGAATGATGAATTGCAATCAGATTATTGTAGATGATGAAAATAATATTTCGATAGTGGGCTATACTAAAAAACGTGCAGTTAATTCATCTAATAAAATGAATAAACAAAGCATAAAACCTACACTTTCGGCAAATTTATACAATAGTTATTTTTATGTTTTAGCAAATAATATTGGCGATGTATTGCTAAAAAAATTCAACAATAATACATCCGAAAACTGTTCTATTCATAGCATTCAAAGCAATTTGTTTTCAAAAGATATTTGGTTGGCTGGCAATTTTAATAACACATTTGCATGGCAAAATGCAATTTTTAAAAGCAATGGCAAAAAAGATTTTTTTTTGGTGAAATTAAAATCTGATTTAACGGTTTGGAAATTATTAAAAGAAGATACAACCAACAGATTAACAGATGAAAATTTTGTGGTTGATGTAAAATCGAATCAGCAAAGTACATTGTTGAATACAAAGTATATGGTTAATAATTCATCGCCAATTAATTTAGCATTGTACGATTATAAAGGAAATAAAATAAAACAAATGCTAAACGATAAGCAGCCATTGGGTTTGCAACAAATATTTTTCGATATTAGTTTTTTGCCTGCTGGGCTTTATTTTTTAAAATTGAATGGCAAAATGAAATATTGTATGAAAAATTAAAAACCAGAATTGCCTTGTTTTTATTTAGCTAACACACCATCTACATTTAATAAAGGAATATTTTCGCATTTATCAACCGCAATAGAATTGGGCGCAAAGGTAAGTTGGCTATCAAAAATAGTTGTACCAATATAATAGCTTACCCAATATTGATTTTCTAAAAAGAAAACTTCTTCCACCAACATTTCAACTTTTGATGATTCGCCAGCGGCAATGTTATCTATAAAATGTCGCAACGTACTTGTTTTTACAGGCCAAGCATCTATTTCGCCACGTCCGTTAGATTGAATCATTACACTATTGATATTATTTTTTCCTTTATTAATAATATAAATATACCAAGCAATCGAGCCATCAATCAAAGTTTCGGGCACTGCTGCAATGTCAATATCTTTTGCTTCTTTAATTAATTCAGATAGTTTCATAATTATTGGCAAATATAATTTTCGAGTTTCAAATACAAACTATTCTACTACATGAAATTTATAAAATCAGTTTTTTTATTAAGTAAATAGGTTTTTTATCGTAGCCTTTTGGCTTTGTGGCGCCACTATCTTTGCCTTATCAAAACACAAACACAAGAAACACAAAACACAAACAAACACACAAAACACAACCCAATCATGAGAAACATTATTTTTACCTTAATTGCAGCTATCTGCATACTTTCCGTAGGAAATATTTATGCCAAAGGAAATCAAAAACTGAATAAAAAATCTAGAAAAATTGTAAGCTTTATGGAAGGCGAATTTAACAGCAATGTTAAGCGTACTGCATCAAGCGATGGTTATAATGCTGCATTAAATGTAGCACCCATGTTTGCCGAAAGAAAAGAAGTAAAAGGCAATTGGATATTTGTAGAACCTACGGCTAACTCATCAGCCTTTGGTCAACGAGTTTATAATCTTGCAAAAGTAAATGACTCGATAACTGTATGTGCTGTATATAATTTGCCTGCTGGCAATAACTTATCGGCTTCCATAGATAACCCAACAGCAATGGCAAGCATTAGCCCCAAAGATTTTGATTTAAAAAATGCTGCCCAAGTATTTTTAGTATATAGCAATGATGATGGTGAATTATCAATAGGTGGTGCAAAAGGCAAGGTTCATTATTCGCCTGCTACACCAAACGGAATGGCTACCAACGTAGTTAATACATCCTTGATGGATGGCGGTTCACAACCCTTACCTGCAAAAAATGTTTCGTTAGAAAATTCAACAATAATTACTATCGAAAAATAAAAAATATCTAATACCAACTATAAGCCCCAAGCGGATGATTCAATATCATCCGCTTTTTTTTATTTCAAAAATTTAATAACAAATTAACATCAACAATAATTTTTAATATCTATTAATTACCTTTGCCATCCTAAAAACATAAAAATTTTACATCATAATGGAGCAAACATTTGAAAAAAACCTAAGTGTGTATATTGAAGATGAAAAGGCTGCAATTGAGCTAAACAGCATCATTGGCAACTTGTGGTACGATAAACAAGTTGAATTAATATTTTTCAGAAACGTATTAATTGATAGAAGCACAAGCGAATTATTAAACTTGATGCATTACAGTCGTACGGTGGTTCAACAGCCTATCAACATTCATCATGTGTTGGCTATTGCCCGTGAAATGTATAAAATGGATTTAGCGCCAGCTCGTATTGATTTAGGAAGATTAGGAACAGAATGGTTGCATGAAGCGGCTACATTTAATAATGATGTAATTGCTTTTACTACTGATAAAATGAAAGATTTTATTGGTGCTGATAAAATAGATTTAAAACCTAAAGATGTTATTCTGTATGGTTTTGGTCGTATTGGTCGTATTGCTGCTCGTGAATTAATTTCACAAGCTGGTAAAGGACAACAATTAAGATTAAGAGCCATTGTAACTCGTGATAAAACAGATGAAGACATTTCGAAACGTGCTGATTTATTGCGTAGCGATTCGGTTCATGGACCATTTCCAGGTACTGTAATAGCTGATACGCCAAACAAATGTTTGATTGTAAATGGTCATCGCATACACATGATAAACGCCAGCGACCCAACATCAATTGATTATACAGCTTACGGAATACATGATGCATTGGTGATTGATAATACAGGCGTACTACGTGATAGAGAAGGATTAGGCAAACATTTACAATCGAAAGGTGTAAGCAAAGTATTATTAACTGCACCAGCCAAAGGCGATATTCCGAATGTAGTTCATGGTGTAAATCATGAAAGCTATGATGCAAACGAAAATATTTTTTCGGCTGCATCGTGCACCACCAATGCAATTGTACCAGTATTAGCAGTAATTGAAAAAGCAATTGGTGTTGAACGTGGACATATTGAAACTGTACATTCTTATACCAACGATCAAAATTTATTAGATAATTATCATAGCAAATATCGTCGTGGAAGAAGTGCTGCATTGAACTTAGTAATTACCGAAACAGGTGCTGATAAAGCCGTAGCAAAAGTATTACCACAATTGGCTGGAAAGCTTACAGGTAATGCTGTTCGTGTACCTACACCCAATGTATCGTTGGCTATTTTAAATTTACAATTAAATAAAACAGTTACTAAAGAAAGTGTAAATGAATTAATGCGCAATGCGGCTTTGCATGGCGGTTTGGTTGAGCAAATTCAGTACATGGATAGCAATGAATTAGTAAGCAGCGATTTAGTTGGTAATCCTTGTGCATCAATTTTCGATTCGCAAGCAACTATTGTTTCTAAAGATGGAAAAAGTGCAGTACTATATGTATGGTATGATAATGAATATGGCTACACTCGTCAGGTAATTCGTTTTAGCAAATGGATAGCTGGAGTAGTTCGTTTGCGGTACTACTAATTGATTTTAAAATGCACTTTATAAAAAAGGA
>JBEEMV010000255.1:0-14105 GCA_041192505.1 Bacteroidota bacterium | reverse complement strand
CAATGTAATGAATGGTAAATTCATTAAAGAATAAGAGGTATTCATTCAATTTTAAAAAAAGGTTATTCGATGTAAAAATTGAATAACCTTTTTTTATTTGCATTATTCAGCCCAAATTACACATTAGAGCTTTGAGAGTGGTTCACCCCCGAAGGTTCGGGGCTCACCAATGACGGTCATGATGATCTTATCGAACCATATTCGATTTCCTAACGCTTAATTTTGGGTTCAATTTTTTAATACTATGTTTTTTTACTTTACCAATGTTCCAATCTTTACACCCTTTGCCACTTCTAATAAATTACCATGTTTATTCATATCAAAAACAATAATAGGTATTTTATTTTCTTTGCATAAAGTAAAGGCAGTTAAGTCCATTACTTTTAAATTTTTGCTAATGGCTTCATCAAAGCTAACGGTATCGTACTTAGTAGCCGTTTTGTCTTTTTCTGGGTCGGCGGTGTATATACCATCCACTCTTGTACCTTTTAATACCACATCGGCATTAATTTCAACAGCCCGTAAAGCAGCGGCTGTATCGGTAGTAAAATAAGGGTTGCCCGTACCAGCACCAAAAATAACCACTCTGTTTTTTTCTAAATGACGCATAGCTCGGCGACGAATAAAAGGTTCACAAATTTGCTCCATCTTAATGGCTGATAACAAACGAGTTTGTACACCCACTTTTTCTAATCCGCTTTGTATTGCCATGCCGTTTATCACCGTAGCCAACATGCCCATATAATCGCCTTGCACCCTTTCAATGCCAGTTTCGGCAGCATTTAACCCACGATAAATATTGCCACCACCAATCACAATAGCTACTTGTACACCGGCATCAATCAATAGCTTAATCTCTTTACAATATTGAGCCACAATTGTGTTATCAATGCCATAGTTCTGTTCGCCCATTAAGGCTTCGCCACTTAGTTTCAACAAAATTCGTTTATATTGATTTGCCATTTTAATTGTTTTTTGATTGAATAAAATATTTCACATATATACAAAAAAAAAGAGAACCAATTAAGATTCTCTTTTCTATAAATTAATTTAAAGCAACACGTTTAAAAATGTTTACTTTCAAATCTTTATCAATTCCTTTTAAATAATCAGCCACAGTTTTGTTGCCATCTTTCACAAAAAATTGATTTAATAAAGTACTTTCTTTATAAAATTTTTCAACTGTACCAGTTGCAATTTTATCTACAATGTTAGCAGGTTTACCTTCGGCAATAGCTTTTTCACGAGCAATATCCATTTCACGGTTTACCATTTCTTGCGATACATCACCTTTATCAACCGCTACTGGGTTCATAGCCGCAATTTGCATGGCTAAATCTTTACCAATTTCAGTAGATTGAGCAATGTTTTTATTCATTGATACCAATACACCTAATTTGTTTCCCATATGAATATAAGGAACAACCATTTCGCCTTCTACTTTTTCATATTTGCTTAATGAAATTTTTTCGCCAATTCTGCCTACTTGTTCTGTAATACGATCTGCAATTGATAATCCATCAATTTGGCAAGCTAATAAATCTTCCAATGTTGCAGGCGAATTACTTAAAGCTGCATTAGCTATTTGTGTTGCAAAGCCTACAAAATTATCATTTTTAGCTACAAAATCAGTTTCGCAATTTAAACAAATAGCAATACCTGTTTTTGAATCAGCCGAAGTAAGTGCAATTACAGCACCTTCTTTAGCTTCACGTTCGTTACGCAAAGCAGCCACTTTCTGTCCTTTTTTACGTAAGTAATCAATAGCACCTTCAAAATCGCCATTGCTAGCTTCTAAAGCTTTTTTGCAATCCATCATTCCAGCACCTGTTTGTAATCTTAATTTATTAATTTCTGCTGCGGTAATCATAATATTTTTTTTATTTATTTTTAAAAATTGAATTTTACTAAAAAAGCTATCTACCAATAATTTGTTGTAGATAGCTTTTTTTTTACGTTACTGATTTAATAACAAGTAACTAATAACTTTTTTTATCTTGGCTTTCTATCTCCACCAACTTTATGAGCTGGCTTACGCATATTTTTATCGCCAGTACCAGGAGCAGCCGAACGACGACGACGATCTCCACCTTCAGTATCTTCATTTGCTTCGGCAGCAGCTAAGTTAGCAGCAGCTTCTTCAGCTGTTTCTTCGCTTTCTTCTACTTTTTCATTTTTGCGTTCTTCTAATCCTTCTAATACGCAATTCATTAAGTAAGTAGTAATTGCTGTGATTGATTTTGTAGCATCATCATTTGCAGGAATAGCATAATCAACTGTATTTGGGTCGCAGTTAGTATCCACCATTGCAAAAGTAGTGATGTTTAATTTCTTAGCTTCAGCTAATGCAATATGTTCGTGACCAATATCAACAATAAAGATAGCTGATGGAATACGGCTCATATTAGCAATACCGCCAATTACTTTTTCCATTTTATCTTTATCACGGCTCATCATTAATTTTTCTTTCTTAGTGATGTTTTCTAAAGTACCGTCAGCAAGCATTTTTTCAATACTTTGCATTTTCTTTACACTCTTACGAATGGTAGAAAAGTTAGTAAGCATACCGCCTAACCAACGTTCAGTAGCATATGGCATAGTAGTACGTTGAGCGCATTGAGCCACAATATCTTTAGCTTGTTTTTTAGTAGCTACAAATAATATTTTACGACCAGCTTTAGCCATCGCTTTCATTGCATTACCTGCATCTTCTAATCCTTCGATTGTTTTATTTAAATCGATGATATGAATGCCTTTGCGTTCCATGAAGATGAAAGGCAACATTTTTGGATTCCATTTACGTTTTAAATGACCAAAGTGAACACCTGCATCTAAAAGTTCTTGTTGAGTTATTTTATTCATTTACTTAAAGTTATTAAGTTATTTTTTAATTAGTTATTTGTAAGTTGATAGTGTTTTTATAAAAAGTAGTTGTGTAATTGATATATTTTTGAATATACATTAACACAACAACCCAAAACTATCTCTTACTAAATTGTGTACTACGACGAGCTTTACGATGACCTGGTTTTTTACGTTCAACCTCGGCAGCATTTCTTGTCATACAATTGTTAGCTCTTAAAGCTGGTTTCAACTCAGCGTTAAATTTCACTAAAGCACGTGCTATAGCTAATTGTGCAGCTTCTGCTTGTCCTTTTACTCCACCACCATCGCAGTTTAATTGAATATCAAAATCTTTTGATAATTCAGTAACTTGTAATGGTTTTAAAACAGCCATTTGATTGTACATTACCGGAAAATATTCGGCAAGTGGTTTATGGTTTACCATTACTTCGCCTTTTCCTTTTCTGATGAAAACTCGAGCAACAGCTGCTTTTCTACGGCCTACGGCATTAATTATTTCCATGTTCTATTATTTGAAAGAAATGTTTACTTAATTATTTTAATTCTAATTTTTTTGGAGTTTGAGCGCCATGAGGATGCTCAGCACCTGCATACACAAATAATTTTTTGTGCATTGCTCTTCCTAATTTTGTTTTTGGCAACATTCCATGTACGCAATTTTCAACCATACGTGTAGGATGCTTTTGTAATAAATCTTTAGGATTAGTGATTTTTTGACCACCTGGATAACCACTAAAAGTGATAATTTCCACATCCTGCATTTTATTACCTGTTAATTTGAATTTGCCTGCGTTTAATACGATTACATAATCACCAGTATCAACATGAGGTGTGTAACTTGGCTTATGTTTGCCACGTAATACCGAAGCAATACGAGTACACATACGACCTAATATTTGATCTTCGGCATCAATCACAAACCATTCGTGTTTTACTGTGGCTGCGTTTGCCATTTCGGTTCTGAAACTTAATTTATCCACTGTTATTGGCTTTTTTATTTTTAAAAAGGACTGCAAAGGTATGCGCTTTTTTTACGATACAAAACATTTGTTAAAATATTTTTTTCGATTTATTGTAATCTATTGAAAATCAATATCAAAATGATAAAAATATTTTTATGGCTTGTTTGAAAGGCTTATTGTGTATGATGTTAGCGTAAGTTTGCGAAAGGCTTGATAATGCTGGGTTTTATTAAAGTAAGCCTTATTTTATTTTGTTTATCAAATCCGGATTTCTTCTACCATCAAAAACAGAAAGAATATGAATCTGCGTATTTCTAAATTCATAAAAAATAAGATAATTTTCTTTAACGATGAACCGAGCTTGAGCGATATTGTGCCATCTGCCAATTTCAGGTAATTGTGTAATGATTTGAACAGCATGCTCAAATTGATTATTCAAATATAGACTGTAGTGATTGTTCCCTGTACGTTGTAGCCAATAATCTAAAATTTGCAGACGGTCTTGAATCGCATTTTCAGACCAAATTATTTCGTTAACCATTTGTTGAATAATTCTTTTGCTTGCTGATTGGTATAGAAATTACCAGATTCAATTTGTTGTTTAGCTTCGGCAATTCTTGATATTTGATATTCAGATAATTGAGGTTCGCTAACTACTATGTATTGGTGGTCGGCTATTTCTTTCATTACATTCAATACAGTTGTATCATGAATATTTTCAATTGATTCGTGCAAATGTTGTCGAATTTCTACAATGGGTTGCGACATATTTTTTTGTTTTAGCAAAACTATATAATAATTCTTTATCGACAAAAAAGAAAACGTTAAGTGTAAAAACTATTTCGAGTTATACAGAATGGATATAGTTACTCAATTCCTTTTGCATCAATTTTTAAAACAAATAATTTAGAATAAAATAAACAACTGAATACCAAAAATATTTTCGGCTTAATTTTAGTTAGTAGATTTGTATTCTAATTCTTCAATTCATTTTATGATTAAAATATACTTCTTCAGAAATTACTTTTTTACAACCTCACCCTACCCTCTCCTTCAGAGAGGAATGGTGAATTTCCGAAAAAGTATATTCCTTGTATTGCTATGCAGCCTATTTACATTAGAGGCTTTGGCGCAAAGCAATCAACAAATAAAACGCAATTCGGATACTAATAGAAGTACAGGTAGTTCAACTAATACATCTACCAATAATAGTGGTTCAAATTCTAATACATCCGAAGGAAATGGAAATTACAATTCGGGGCATTCATCATCGCCATCGTTTCAAAATAATGGTGGCAATTGCGATGCTGCTTGTTTAGAAATGGGTTGCAATATTACCTTACAACTATTACCAGTATTAATAGATTGGCAAAAAAAACGATTAGCAAAAGCCGATGATATAGGCAGAATAATCAGCTTTAAAGGCGAAGGAATTATTAGCGCTAATACATCGCCATATTTTATTGCTCAACCACAAATAAGCGGCACTTGGGGTTTATTAGGTTCAAGCATTAGGTATTATGCAGCGGTAGATAAATCGGGCGATTTATATAATACTTTAGATTGGCAAATAATAGAATTGAATTTTGTGCAAACAAAAAATTTTGATTTAAAAATTGGTACTGGCGTAATGAAAGAATTATTTAGCAACAGAGCTTATTGGGAAAATACGATGGCGGTTGCATTTTATTCTGAAACATATCCAAGATTAAAACTAAATACCACATTTAGATATGCCAGCGATGGCTACGAATGGACTAAAGATGTGCCTCGAATAGAACTAAACACTAAAGTACAATATGATATTTATCGAACTAATAAATGGAATTGGGGTATTGAAACAGGCGTAATATATGGTTCGAATTTTGGCGTAGAAATTTGGGGCGTACAAGCTGGTATTTATTATCAAACACATCACTTACAAGATGTAAAATAGAAGGGAGGATTAAATTTTTCCCAAATAAATATCGGTAGCAGAAAAATCCATATCATTATCCCACTCAACATACCTTGGCTTTATAGAAAAATTTTTGAATAAATTTTTGTCCTTAAATCTAGTAATAAGTGGATTAGATGAATTGAAAAGAAATGTTTTGAAATCAATTGAATTTACTTTACCATCGCTGAAAGTAAATTCAATTTTATAATTGCCGCAATATTTAGCTGTTACAATATTCATAGCTTTTGAGATATACGTTTTGCTTTTATTTTTTTATGCAAAACAAAGTAATCAATCCAACTTTGCAAAATTTCTTTTTTATATTTTCTTATCAATTTTAAAGCATGCTTCTTTTGAGATTCGGGTAATTCTTTAGCTAATAGCTGTTTACGCCAAATAAAACTTACAATCTTTCCATTATCTATTTCAAATTCTATTACACTTTCAAATTCGTTGTAAATAATATGCACATGAACAGGTTCGTGTTCGTTGCTATGAAATTTTATTTCCAACCCCTGATAATAAAAAATGGTAGGTGCCATAATTATTTTATTTTAAACAAAGATAGACCATATTTTATTTACACAAGCTAACTTTTAAAGTTCATCATACGTAATTTCTTAAAACACATCGTTTACAAAATCCTAAGTAGATTAAATAAAAACCTTTACATTTGCAGCCTTAAAAAAAATCAACACCATGGAAAATGTAGCTGTTTCGACACCTTCAAATTCAACTCAATTATTTGATCAAATATCAACTAATAGTCATGAGCAAGTAACGTTTTGCTATGACAAAGCAAGTGGCTTAAAATCTATCATTGCTATTCATAATACCACATTAGGTCCTGCTTTAGGCGGCACTCGTTTTTGGAATTATGCCAACGATGCCGATGCCATAAAAGATGTATTGCGCCTATCTCGTGGTATGACCTATAAAGCTGCTATCAGCGGTTTGAATTTAGGTGGTGGGAAAGCTGTAATCATCGGCAATTCGGCTACCGACAAAAGCGAAGCTTTATGGCGCCGATACGGGAAGTTTGTAAATAGCTTAGGTGGTAAATATATTACTGCTGAAGATGTGGGCACAAACAAAGAAGACATGGAATACATTGCCATGGAAACAAAGCATGTAACAGGTATTCCTGAATATATGGGTGGCAGTGGCGATCCATCGCCAGTTACAGCGTTAACTACATTTTTAGGCATGAAAGCCGCAGCAAAAAAAGCTTATGGCAACGATTCATTGAGTGGTAAAACAGTGGCTGTGCAAGGCGCTGGGCATGTAGCTGCTTATTTAGTTGAAATGTTGGTGAATGATGGCGCAAAAGTTATTATTACTGATATTGCAACTGAAAAAGTAAAAACTTTACAAACTAAATATGGTATTCAGGCAGTTGAGCCCGATGCTATTTATGATGTAAAAATGGATATTTATGCACCATGTGCAATGGGCGCTACAGTAAACGATGCTACTTTAAAACGTTTAAAATGCGCTATCATAGCTGGTTGTGCCAATAATCAATTAGAAGATGAAATAATTCATGGCAAACAAGTTACAGATATGGGCATTTTATATGCACCCGATTTTTTAATCAACTCGGGTGGATTAATAAATGTATATGCTGAATTGCAAGGCTACAATCGTGAACGTGCAATGGGCAAAGCCAACAAAGTATATGGCTTAACTTTAGATATTTTTAATACTGCCGAAAAAGAAAGTATCACATCGCATAAAGCTGCATTGGTATTAGCTGAAAAGCGTATTGCCGAAATAGCAAAATTGAAATCAACTTTATAATTTTCTTAAAAAGTCAATGGTGTATTTTAATGATTCATCATTGACTTTTTTTATGTACTTATAGTACCAAAGTTTTAGTAACAAAAGTTCTTAAAAATAAATAAATGTATAGCCGTCGGAATCTTCGAATTAAAGTAATGCAGGCATTGTATTCTCATTTACAAAATCCTGCAAAAGATATAAACGTGATTGTAAAATGGTTGCAACAAAGTATCGAACAATCAGATAAATTATATCTACTAAATTTATATTTCTGCATTCGTGTAGCCGAATACAGTAAAGATGATGAGCAAGTACAAGCATCAAAATTTTTATTAACTGATGAAGAAAAAAAAGTAAATACATCTATTTACAGCAATGCATTTGTAAATGGTTTTTTAAAAGAAAATGATTATTCAGTATTTGTTGAAAAACAAAAACCCCACCTACAAGTTGATGACGATATTATTCGTAAAATTTATTTAGAATTAAAAAACGCCGAACCTTACAAAAAATTTGTAGCCGAAAACACAGGCAGCACAAAAGATGTGCAAGCAATTTTTAATTATTTATATGGCGAAATAATTTATAAAAGCGAATTGTTTCATTCGCTGATGGAAGAATTATTTCCAGGATGGATGGATGAACAAACATTTATTCATAAACGAATTGATATGGCTTTTAAAACAGGCAAAATAGAAATGGCAGATTTAAAACAAGATGAAGCCATAAAATTTGCTTACGAATTAATTGACAAAACATATTATTGCGAAAACGAACTAACCGAATTAATTAAACCAAAGCTTAGAAACTGGGATGCAGATAGGCTTGCAGCCGTTGATTTAATTTTAATAAAATTAGCATTATGCGAAATATTATATTTTGAAAACGTGCCCATTAAAGTTTCTATCAATGAATATATTGATATTTCGAAATTATACAGCACACCAAAAAGTAAAGATTTTGTAAACGGAATAGTTGATAAAATTAAAAATGAATTGCTTCGAGATGGTAAAATTCAAAAAGCTGGTAGGGGATTGATAAATGATTAAATAAAGGCAATTTGCCTTTAAAATTTTATTTGATAGGAAATGAAGGACAGCCTTATAGATGTGTGTAGTAAGCATAAAAAAAGCAAATAAAGGTGTCCAAGTTGTTCATCCAACAAGAGATTTGCCGATTATCGTGAAATGAAAGAAAAATGGCAAGAGAACTTAGAAAGTTGCAAGGTAAAAAAGAAGAAATTTGCTTGGTTAGTTCCAATTTCAAAAAATATACAGAAGGAAGTACTTCAATGGTAAAAAATCTTGGAAATCGTTATTCAACAAGTAGCTTAGAATATAAACAACAATTAATTGGTTCGATTTTTCCTAAAAAAATCATTTTTGAAAATAATCAAGTTCGAACCAAAAGAATCAAAGATGTGGTATTGAAAATAATCAGTAATAACAATGGTTTGCAAGGAAATAAAAAAGGGATTGCAACATTTTTAAATGTGCAACCCCGTGAGGTGGACCTGCCGGGTTTCGAACCCGGGTGCAGACAAAGCCGCCATAAAATTTCTACATACTTAGTACACACTTAATTTTCGATTGTTGAAAGGTGTGCTTACTTACCAGATCAACAACTTATCTGCTGTAATTTTCGTTTCTATCACACAGCGATGATAGTCCTTATCTCTTCCTTTCCAAAGTGCAGTCGAGCAGGTGAAGAGCAAGCTACCTGAGGCACTACGACGGGTTAATCTATCGATTAAGCGGCCATTGCGAAAGAAGTTTCGCCAGTTAAAAGTTTGTGAAAGTTTAGTTTTACGGGCAATTCTTTCAACGCCCGGTATGCTTATTTACAAAGAACATTGCTGTCAATTCCAAGGTCAGGCCCTTGCATATTTGCTACACAAAAGTACTTATTAAAACCGTGGAAGTTGGCATGCATACTTCCTTTTATTTTCAAATTTAAAATTTCCACTTCTATTAATAATTTGCCCTACACAATAACCAATGGCAGCGCCCAATACTACATCGCTTGCCCAATGTTTATTATCATGTATTCGTGATAAGCCTACGCCAGTTGCCACTGCATAAATGGGTATTTGCCAATATTTATTTTTAATATTATATCCGATTACGGATGCCATAGCAAAAGCATCGCTGGTATGCCCACTGGGAAATGAATTGTAATGAAATGAATTCCAGATAAAATGAAAATTATTGATGTTATCGGTTTGATAAGGACGTTCACGTTGGGTAATATATTTTATCGAACCTGTAACGCCAGCACTTAACACCAATGCTTTAAATGCTTGTAAGCCAGTATATTGAACTTTTCTATTTTTGGTTAATAAACCTACGCCGTACAAGCCAATCATGGCAGGAAAACAAACTTTACCATTGCCTATCATTTGAAAATAGTTTGCTGCTTTATTGCTGAAATCCGTTCTATTTTTTTGAAATGTATTTTTTATTTCGGCATCAAATTGATGAATAATTAATACTGATGAAACAATGCCAAAGCCAATTGCCACTTCTTTATCATTCATTTTAAATGGCGTATGGGCAATGGTTTTTATATCTTTTACATACGATTTGATATATGTTTTATCAGGATAAATAGCTTGTGCATTTGCAGTGTTAATACCTATATAAAACAGGAAAATGATTAGGATTGATAGGGTTATGATTTTCATTGATAATGTATTAAAATTGGTTTGCAAGATAATTTTTACTTGTATGATTTTTGAGATTATAATTTTACACTTATTCATTTTCTATTTTTGAATCATGCTATTTATTGATACACATAAATTAACAGATAATAAAAAAGCCGCTAAAATAATTTTAGCGGCTTTTTTATTACTTATTCATTCAGCAAATTAATCTTCAATCGGCTTTAATTTACCTTTATTTTTTGCCATCACTTCTTCAGCAATGTTATTCGGCGCATTGTTATAATGGCTAAATTCCATGGTTGATGTTGCTCTACCCGATGATAATGAACGCAATTGAGTTACATAACCAAACATTTCACTTAAAGGCACTTTAGCTTTGATAACTTGTAAGTTAGCACGGCTATCCATACCTTCCATAATACCACGACGACGATTTAAATCACCCGTAACATCACCCATGTATTGATCTGGCGTTAAAACTTCCACTTTCATTATTGGTTCTAATAAAGTTGGTTTTGCTTTTCTACCAGCTTCACGAAATGCCGAACGAGCACATAATTCAAAACTCATTGAATCAGAATCCACATCATGGTAGCTACCATCAAATATTCTAACTTTCATGTTGTTAACTGGATAACCAGCTAATACACCATTAGTCATTGAAGTTTCGAAACCTTTTAATATAGCAGGAATAAATTCTTTTGGAATAGATCCACCAAAAATATCATTTACAAATTGGAATGATTTGCCTTCATTTTCTTTCATCCATTCTTCATCAGCAGGACCAAATTCAAATTGAATATCGGCAAATTTACCACGACCACCCGATTGTTTTTTCAATGTTTCACGATGCGTAATAGTATTACCAAATGCTTCTTTATAAGCAACTTGAGGTGCACCTTGGTTTACTTCTACTTTAAATTCACGACGCATACGATCGATGATAATTTCCAAATGCAATTCGCCCATACCACGAAGAATAGTTTGACCAGTATCTTCATCAGTATTTACTCTTAATGTAGGATCTTCTTCTACTAATTTAGCGATAGCCATACCCATTTTATCAACGTCAGCTTGCGTTTTAGGCTCAACTGCAATAGCGATAACGGGTTCTGGAATAAACATATTTTCTAAAGTGATAGGATGATTTTCATCACATAAAGTATCACCTGTTTTAATCTCTTTAAAACCTACTGCCGCAGCAATATCACCAGCTTCAATAAAATCAATTGGATTTTGTTTGTTAGCAAACATCTTCATGATACGACTGATACGTTCTTTTTTACCACTTCTTACATTTAATACATAAGAACCTGCATCTAAATGACCAGAGTAGCAACGGAAGAATGCCAAACGACCAACAAATGGATCAGTCATAATTTTAAATGCTAATGCAGCAAATGGAGCTTTAGCATCCGCTTTACGGGTAACTTCTTCGCCAGTATCAGGATTAATTCCTTTAGTATCTTCAATATCTAACGGACCAGGCAAATATCTACAAACCGCATCCAATGCTGTTTGTACACCTTTATTTTTAAATGACGAACCACACATCATTGGCACAATTGATAAATCAATACATGCTTTACGGATAGCTTCGTGCATTTCATCCTCAGTGATGCTTGTTGGATCTTCAAAGAATTTTTCTAATAATTTATCATCATATTCAGCAACAGCTTCAATCAAATGTTGTCTCCATTCCATTGCTTCTTCTTGCATATCAGCAGGTACTTCAATTTCGTCGAAAGTCATACCTTCAGTTTCCATATGCCAAATGATTCCTTTCATTTTAATCAAATCAACCACACCTCTAAAATCATCTTCGGCACCAATTGGTAATTGCAAAGGCACAGCCTTAGCACCCAACATATCTTTTACTTGTTGCACAACCATTAAAAAATCGGCACCAGCTCTGTCCATTTTATTTACAAAACCAATACGTGGTACTTTATAACGATTAGCCTGACGCCAAACTGTTTCAGATTGAGGTTCAACACCATCAACTGCAGAAAACAAAGCAATCAAACCATCTAATACCCTCATCGAACGTTCTACTTCTACAGTAAAATCAACGTGACCTGGAGTATCAATAATATTGAAATAATACGATTTAGTATCTGCATAATCTTTTCCTTTTAAGGTAGGAAATTTCCATTGGCAGCTAACCGCAGCAGAAGTAATTGTGATACCTCTTTCTTTTTCTTGTTCCATCCAATCGGTTGTAGCAGCGCCATCGTGCACTTCACCAATTTTATGAATCATACCTGTATAGCGCAAAATACGCTCGGTAGTGGTGGTTTTACCAGCATCAATGTGAGCCGCAATACCAAAGTTTCTTTGAAATTTTAAGTCAGCCATTTTGTTATTTTCGATTTATTAATTTACGATTTTTGATTTTAAAAATTTGGCGAACTTTCAACGCCGATAATCTCTACGCTGCAAGTTCGCCAAATTAGCACATTAGCAAATCAGCTAATTAGCATATTATCTAAAGTGAGCAAAAGCTTTATTTGCTTCAGCCATTTTATGTGTATCTTCTCTTTTTTTGAATGCAGCACCTTCTTTTTTTGCAGCTGCCATTAATTCGTTAGCTAATTTTTCAGCCATTGATTTACCATTACGATCTCTACTAAAACGGATAATCCATTTCATTGCTAATGAAATTTTTCTATCAGGACGAACTTCAGCAGGAATTTGAAAAGTAGCACCACCAATACGTTTGCTTTTTACTTCTACAGCAGGTGTTACATTTTGAATAGCTTCTTTCCAAGTTGTATAACCATCCATTTCAGATGTTTGGTTACTATCAATAATTGTCATTGCATCATAAAAAATAGTAGTTGCAATTGTTTTTTTACCGCTCCACATTAATGTGTTGATGAAACGAGTTACTAACTGATCGTTAAATTTTGGATCTGGTGCAAGTAATCGTTTCGGGGCCTTTTTTTTACGCATTTTGTTTTTGTTTGAATGTTTGTTGTTGCTTCACCTGATTGCACAGATTACTCAACGGTTGTTAATTATAACTAAATATTAGTACTTAGATTATAGAATTGTCTTTGTCTAAGTACTAATATCTAAAATCTTTTGTCTTATTTTTTCTTAGCTGGAGCTGCAGCAGCACCTGGCTTAGGACGCTTAGTTCCGTATTTTGAACGGCTTTGCTTTCTGTTATTCACACCTGCAGTATCTAATGCACCACGAACGATATGATAACGTACACCTGGTAAATCTTTAACACGACCACCACGAATCAATACGATTGAGTGTTCTTGCAAATTATGACCTTCACCTGGTATGTATGCAATTACTTCGTTTTTATTTGTTAAACGAACTTTTGCAACTTTACGCAAAGCTGAATTTGGTTTTTTAGGTGTTGTAGTGTACACACGTGTACATACGCCACGACGTTGAGGGCAGTTATCTAACGCTCTGCTCTTTGATTTTGCACGTATAATCGTACGTCCTTTTCTTACTAATTGTTGTATTGTAGGCATTCCAATTTTTTTTTCGGACTGCAAAAGTAGAAAATCAATTTTTAATAAACAACTATTTGTTGAGAAAAATAAATATGCTAGTAGTATAGGTTTATAATGCCGATTCTGTAGCTATTTGAAGCTACATTTTTACCCACTTTAATTGATAGGTAGTATAGTTAATTTTAAAATTTACTAAATACATACCTTTATTTAAAGATGTAGCTTGCCCTATTTTAAAATAAGTATTTAGATTTTGATAAGCAGCTATTGATTCATCAATTAAAAGTTTTCCTTCGATACTATAAACACTTACTTTACAATTTTGATTAACATTGCTATGCGCAAATATTTGTAATTCAGTAGCTGGATTAGGAAATATTTGAGGCTTAATTGCTGATACATTTACTGCCAAA
>JBEEMV010000254.1:0-3655 GCA_041192505.1 Bacteroidota bacterium | reverse complement strand
GTGGCGTAGGAAAAACATAACCCGATAAAATGGCTGATGCACCATTGCAAATACTAATATCGTAGCCAGCATTCACAGTGTATTGTGGCAACACAGTAATTATTTTTGTAAAAGTATCGCTGCAACCTGTTGATGAATTTACAATTAATTTTACTGAATAATTGCCCGAATTATTAAATAAATGTGTTGGATTTTGAGCTGAACTGCTATCCGAAAATCCGCTAAATAAATCGCCAAAATTCCATTTATAATTTGTGATAGTAGCACCACCAATAATGCTTGATGCATTTGTAAAAGCCACTGTGCTGCCTACACATACGGTATCAACTGATGTAAAATTGGCATTCAAATTTGTAACTGTAATTGTTTTTGTTCCCGTTGATGAGCCGCAAACCCCTGCCGATGCTGTAACCGTATAAGTAATAGTGGCGGTTGTGGTTGAAATCGGATTTGAAATATTTGCATTATTTAAAGCTGTGGTAGGCAACCAAGCAAAGCTTACACCTGCATTGCTGGGTGTACAAACATTTAATCTTACATCTGGTCTGGAATAAATATAATTATAATACGATGAAAGGTTGCAACCCGATGTACCATAAGCGTTGTAGCTAACTACCGATGGGTACGAAGTGCTGGTTGCATTTACATAATCATAATAACTTGATGATGCATTATCATAACATATTTCAATTACTAAATTCGAATTTTTATCCCAACTATAGGGCGTAGTTAATACAAAATTATTCCACGATGCACCCACAGTTGTAATGCCCGAAGTATTGCTGTAAACAGTTGTTAAGCCTGTTGCCCATTGCGTTAATGCGGTATCAGTTGTACATCCAATTTTTATGGTAAAATTTTCATACGGAATAGTGCTGCCTTTATAGTTTACATACAACGCAATATCTTTAATAATGCCACCCACAATACCTGCTGCGTTTAGTTCCGATTTTCTGTACAACATCTGCGTTCTTGCATCATCATAAAAACCAATAAATGGTGGCGATGATGTAAAAAATCCATTATTACCACCCACAATATATTGAGCCGATGAGCCACAAGCCTCGGTTGTAGCGCCACAAGTAGTAGGTAAAATTGAGGCATTTAATTGCACTGGCGATGGCGTACAAATAGCAGATTGCGAAGCCGAAACAGTTACCGTTGATAAGGGTTGAATAACTGTAACGATGATAGAATCTGTTCTGCTACAGCCATTAGGGTAATAATTTGTGGTAAAATAATAAGTAGTTGTAGCTGCTGGTGTAGCAATCGGATTTTTACAATTTGTACAAGATAAACCTGTGGTAGGAAACCAACTATAAGTATAACTTGTTCCTGCAATGGCAGGTATAGAAGGCGTTACAGATGCATGTAAATGTGCCGATGCACCACTGCAAATGGTAGTATCATTGCCTGCATTTATAGTTATTGATGGAATAATTACAATCGTTTTTGTAACAGTGCTCGATACACAACTGATGTTGGATGTAACTACTAATGAAACCGTGTAAGTGCCTGCCGCAGTGAATAAATGGGTTGCATTTTGCAATGTGCTTGTATTCAAACTTCCGCTGCCTGCATTACCAAAATTCCAATTCCATTGGTTTACAAATGTGCCTGCACCTAATGAATACGAAGCATCGGTAAATTGAACTGGACTATTCAAACAAAAAGTATCGGGTGCTGAAAACACTGCCACTGGCGGTGTTGAAGGTGTAACCAAAGTCATTAAAGTATCTATACAACCATAGCCGCTATCGGGTGTAAGTACCACATAATATTTTGTGGGCGAAGCTGGTGCAGGAATAGTAATTGAAATACCCGTTCCAACTACGGTTGCTAATGTTGAATCTCTCCACGAATAATTGGCAAAGCCTGGCGGTGCTGTAAATGTAGCTGTTGATGAACCTGGGCAATAGCCATTTAATATTTGAAATGAGCCACAACTTACATCTACATAAGCATAGCCAAAATGCCCACCATACGAGCAATCGGCGGTTGTAAATTGTACAATAATTGTTTTGCCCGATAAACTTGAAAAATTTAATGTTCTGGTTTTCCATGGTTGATACCAAATGCCAAAACCAAATGATGATTGAAAAAAACCTGGCAAATTCGAACTGGCAATAAATGGATTGGGTAAACATTTTACTGGTAAACCTGTTGCCGAATCAAATGCTTCAACTGTAAATCGTGGTTGTGCATACGATGGATGACCTGGGTCTTCAAACACTACAGCGTAGCTATACAACAAGCTGTATAAATTGCTACCATTCGGTATTCTGAATTTATAACTTACTCTTTCGGCTTGATTACCTGCTTGGTCATTTCCTAATTTTATTGATGTAGTTCCACCCGTTGGCGATACCACAGGAAAGTTGCCATAAGGATCTAAGTTAGTGCCCGTTTTTATATCATGCCTATTCGATATTGGTCCACCCGAATTAGCAACTGTAATAATATTCTGCACACCATTATCGGTTACCGAACCGATATAGTTTGTCCAAAAATTAAAATTTCCATTTTCAAAATCAATATTTTGAGGGCAAGAATTTTGGGCGTATAAATGCTGATTAAATAAAAATAATACAGCAATAAAAAAAAGCAGGTAACTTTTCTTCATCATAAACAAAGTGGTTTTAAAACGTAATTTAACTAATTGGTAAAATTAAATAAATTCAAACTGAAATTCCGATTTTCAATAAGAATAAATCGTTTTGTTTTTCAACCAAAATAAAACTTTAATGTGCAATAAATACTACGTAATTCAACGTAATAAAATAAGCGGATAGCGTATTGTTTTTTAGGTTAAAACAATTGTTGATTTTCGATAAAGCAAATTTTTTGTTCGGCTTTTTGTTGTGCAAATACTACCATTTTTGCAGCCACTTGTTCGGCTTTAATGCCAGCGTATTTTTTAAAATTACCTTTCATCAAAAAAGATAATTTCGTCATTATTTTTTGAAATATAATTTCTAGCAAACGCTTTTCTGTTCTGTTGCCCAATAGTAATGACGGACGGAAAACATAAACGTTTTCAAACGATAATTGTACTACTTCATTTTCTAATTCGCCTTTTATTTTTGGGTAAAAAAATAACGAATTTTTAGTAGCACCTGCCGATGAAACCAGCAGTAGTTTTTTCATTTTATTTTCAGCAGCAATAGTTGCTATATGCAATGGCAGTGAAAAATCAATAGCTCTGAAATTGGCTTTGCTACCAGCTTTTTTAATAGTGGTGCCTGTGCAAATAAATAAATCATCGCCTTTAATAGTTGCTTTTAAAATATTTTCATCAGTAAAATCGGTTACAATTTGTTGTAGTTTTTTGTGTTCGATGGGTAATAATCTTCTTACCAAAATAATTACTTTTTGATAAGAAGATTCAGCCAATAAATCTTGTAATAAAAAATTGCCAATAAGCCCCGAAGCACCTATTAATACTGCTGTTTTCATTTTAAATAGGAAAGCACTTGTATTTACTAATGACTAGTTACCAATGACTAATGACCAATCTACGCCATCGCAGCCGGACCACCAAAATTCATAGGCAATGGTTGTGGCATTTCGGTATCTTTAATCATACCATGTTGGGCTTCAAATTTTTTAATATTATCAGTTAATGCATGCATCAATCTTTTAGCATGTTGGGGTG
>JBEEMV010000253.1:0-4179 GCA_041192505.1 Bacteroidota bacterium | reverse complement strand
TGTAGCAAATACTACTTCGGCACAAATATTTATTGTTGATAATGATGGCCCACCAACATTTCAATTCAATACCGCAGCCATTTCATACAATGAAAGCGCAGGCACTATTAATATTCCTGTAACTATTTTAAACCCGAATGCTAATGCATCAAGCATTTGTATTTATGCAGTAGGTGGTACAGCTACATTAGGAACAGATTATATTCACCCACCACAATGTATTTCATTTGCAGCCAATTCTAACACACCAGTTATTGGCGATACAATTAAAATTACAGATGATTTTTTTGTAGAAGGAAATGAAACAGTGATTTTAAAATTAATGACCCCATTCAATCTTTCGGGCACACCATTATTAGGTATTGATAGTATGCTTACCATTACAATTATAGATAATGATACAGCACCTACCATAAAATTTGGTTTACCAAAAACAATTAATGTAAATGAAAATGTAGGAATAATTAATGTACCTGTTCATATCTCGAATACAAATTTTGTAGGACCATTTGTGTATAATGTATCTGCCAAAGCAGCTTCTACTGCTACATCGGGTGCTGATTATACTTTAGCAAGCAATACTTACACTTTTGCATCGGGCAATGCTACAATGAATATTTCATTAAATATTATTAATGATTGTTTGCCAGAAAATACAGAAAGCATAGTACTGCATATTACCAACCCTAATAATGGCGCATTAATCGGAATTGATTCAATATTTACTATTAACATAAATCCAAATGATACCATGCCTGTGGCTTCATTTAATACTCCAAATACAATTTCGGTGAATGAAAGCATTGGATTAGTATCTACAACAGTAAGCTTATCACATGCCTATTGCGATACCGTTAAAGTATTTTATAATGTAGGCGGTACAGCATCAAATGGATTAGATTACAATAATATAGTAACTACAAATGCGGTAGTAATTTTTCCTCCAGGTACTACTTCACAAATTATTGCAGTACAAATTATTGATGATTTTTTAGTTGAATCTACAGAAAGCATAACATTTGCTATATCCAATACCAGCAATGCTTCTATAGGTAATAGTAATCATACCATTAATATTTTAGATAATGATGGAATATCAGCTCCAACAGTTCAATTTCAATCTTCGGCCATTAGTTGGAGTGAAAATATTGGAACAGTACAAATAGGTGTAACCATTACCAACCCATCATCAACTGCCACAAGTGTTGATGTAAATATTATTGGTTCATCTGCCACCTTTGGGGTAGATTTTACAGCCTTAGCCAGTCAAACAATTACGTTTGCTGCTAACTCTACAACTACACAATATTTTAGTGTTACCATCATCAATGATTTATTGATTGAACCTAGTGAAACTTTTATTGCTACATTAACCAATCCTACTAACAATGCTATTTTTGGTGCCAATTCATCATTCATAGGTACAATTTTAGATGATGATATTAATGTAGGAACTCCAACATTAAACTTTAATGTATCTACAATTACTGTAAGTGAAAGTGTGGGTACAGTTTATCTTCCAATTACGATTACCAATTCTGGAAGTTTGCCTTTAGCATTTGCCTATACATTAGGCGGCGTTGCTACTACAAATATAGATTATATAATGGTTACCAATTCGCCAGCAACAGTGGTAGCAGGTGTTGGTTCAACAAATTTACAATTGAATATTTTTGATGATGCACAAGTAGAATCAACTGAAGATATTATTGTAACCTTAATACCAACTAGCAATTGCATTGTGGGTGTAAATTCAACTACTACGGTGCATATTACCAATAATGATAATCCACCGCCACCAATGGGAATAAACATTGTAAGTGGTGCTGATGCTATAAAAATTTATCCTAACCCTATTGATGCAAAAGGAGTATTAAAAATTACAGGCATCGAAACAGATGCTGCAATTGAATTGTATAATATTTTGGGGTCTAAAATAATTACCTTAAATATTGAAAAAGAAATTAGTTTATCGAATTATAATCTAAATGCAGGATTTTATTTTTATAAAATAATTTCGAAACAAGGATTAGTAAAAGAAGGTAAAATTCTTTTTAAATAGAAAATCTAATAAATTGGGATGGCAATATTGGAATTCCAAGAAAAAAGTGGACAAAATTTTAAGCGCATTAAGCAGCATTTTTTTAATTGGTTAATGATTAATTGTTGATATTCTAAGATGAGAAATACTTTGTCCGTGAGTTGTTTACTTAACGAATAGCGAAGTGGAATTCCAAGAAAAAAGTGGACAAAAATATAAGCGCATTAAGCAGCATTTTATAATCGTTACTGTACGTTTTTCTGATTCTTGTCATGTGTCAAAGTTACGCCCTTATACCCTTATTAAATTTGTCCACTCAAAGATGGGAACTCCACTACCACAAAACTGTCTGCGGAGCACGAAACCCCGCCTATTGCAAATGTGCTGTTATATGCGGTTTTTCTTTTCAGTCTTATAGTATTGTAAGTGAAATTTTGCGTCCAAGTCCATACTCTAACAACTTGTAAAGTGTCGAAAGTTGGATGTCGCTGTGTCCATTTTCAATTCTTGAAATAAAACTTTTTTTAGTTCCAGTCTTTTCCGCTAATTGCTCTTGTGTCATTGATGCGGCAAACCCTGTTATCCATATTGCAATGATTGCTGTTAAAAAAATATTCCACGATTGTTTGTCCTCACACGGACACTTTCAAAGTCAAAAATTCTTGTCTGAATTTCCGTTTGCTTGAAGTTGCAATTTATCTGGTCAATTAGTTCTGTAAGATTCATTTCGTCATTTTAGTGTCGTTCATTTCTTGCACGATGTTTCAAGTTAGCACTGTCGCCAAAGAATGGCAGATAACGAAGAAGGGATTAAAGAAGTTTTAAAAAGAAGGGATTAGAAGCACCACTGTTCGTTAACGCACCACTGCTTGTTAGAAGCACCACTGTTTGATTACCGAACAAAGCCCTTCTTTTTAAAATTTCTTTTAATCTTATGTTAGCGGCTGGGCAAATGTTCGTGGTTCGTCTAGTTGGTTTTAGTACGCCCTAAAAAGCATAGCATTTCATACTCTTGCAGTAGGTTTGCCTTTTGTGTTGGGCTTGTGTGCCTACTGCAAGTGTATGAAATTTGGGTTGCCATTTTGTTGTCAAAAATATTGTTCACCGATATAATAATTATAACCTGCTACGCCTGTAAATGAATTTGCGATTTCGTTAACTGCAAATAAATTATGTCCGCTACCTGCAACTCCGTTTGATTTTAAAAGATGTCCGTTTTGAAATTCCACAAATGATTTTCCGTCAATAACATTTATGCCTGTAACGCCTGAACCAAAGGAAGCATCACCTACATAGTAGGTGTAACCTTGAATGTTTGTAAATGAATTACCCGATTGATTGACTGCAAACATGTTGTGTCCACTACCTCCAACATTTAATATTTTTAAGATTGCTCCGTTAGAACCACTATTCAAACAAATCAATAAATATCCGTAGTAATATTTTATGTCGGCAACAATGAATAATCCAAAGTAAGCACAGCCAACATAATAATTGTAACCCGGAATGCCGCTAAAATCAATGTTGGATTCTGTAACTGCAAACATATTGTGTCCGCTACCACCTGCACCATTTATCTTTAACATTTTGCCATTTACAAAACCAATGAACAAATAACCGCCAACGAAATTAACTGATTGAACTGAACCTAAAAAAGAAGCAACACCAATGTAATAGTTATAACCTGCAATACCCGAAAAGTCGCTGTTAGATTCTGTAACAGCAAACATGTTATGTCCGCTACCACCTGTGCCATTTATTTTTAACATCTTGCCATTGTTAAACCAAATAAAGGTGTAACCTAAAACATAAATCATTCCTTTTACATAGCCATTAAATTTAGCATCGCCAACCAGATAATTGTAACCTGCAACGGTTGAGAAGTCGCTGTTGGATTCATTAACTGCAAACATGTTATGTCCGCTACCGCCTGTAACATTTACTTTTAAAAGTTTGCCATCTCGAAGTCCGATAAATGTATAGCCATTAATGTATTTCAAACAACTAACACCGTTATTGAATTTTGCATCGCCAATTCGATAATTGTAACCTGTAACAGTTGTAAAGTCTGACGCTGATTCATTTACTGCAAACATATTGTGTCCACTACCACCAGTACCAATTACTTTTAAAATCTT
>JBEEMV010000252.1:0-3983 GCA_041192505.1 Bacteroidota bacterium | reverse complement strand
TCTGCTTTCGACTTTATTTTTTTTGCAGGTTCTTTATCTTTTGTTTCTTTTTTAGCCATCGAAACAAAATTAGAAATTACAATGAGGCAATTGCCATAATACAAAAGAGTAGTTATAAACTAAACGCAGTTAAATGTATTATTTATCGTAATACTATCAACCATTGTATACCATCAATTATAAACTATATAATGTACCACTATTAATGGTAACATTTTCATTCCATTTATTACAGATTTTCAAAATCATGAATATTAGTTTTTGCATAAAATTTATTTTCTTTACCTTACATTATTGCCACAAAATAGTTTCTAAAAAAAAATTGATGCCAATACTTATTTTTGAGTAAATTTTATAATCAATACAAATGGAAAATCTTTTTGAGAAACCAACTTTTGAAAATGTAATGCAACGTTTACAAAAAATAAATGCCAATACTCAACGCCAATGGGGCACAATGAGTGTGGCTCAAATGCTTACACACACTAGTACTCCATTAGAGTATGCCTTGGGCGACAAAAAAGGTAAACAATCATTCATCGGAAAAATTTTTAAACCATTTGCTGAAAAGGCTTTTTTTGATGAAAAACCATACAAACAAAATTTACCCACAGCACCCGAGTTTAAAGCAGTTGAAGACAAAAATTTTGATACTGAAAAAAACAGATTATCAAATTTGTTAAATAGGTTTCATACTGATGGTTCGAAAGTAGCAGGCGATTCAGCACATTTATTTTTAGGTAAAATTAGTGCTGATGAATGGGCAAGAACAATGTACAAGCATATCGATCATCATTTCCGTCAGTTTGGAGTTTAAAAATTATTTTACATTTTCTAAATTTATTCAATCATGCAAAGAAGAAATTTTATAAAAAAAACAGCATTAGCCACTGCAAGCGTTTTGGTTGCACCTTACATTTTACCAAGTGGAAGATTATTTGCAGCTACAGGCAGCCGTATTGCCAATCATGTGGTATATGTTTTATTTGCTGGCGGAATAAGAAACCAAGAAAGCGTTTACAAATCCTATTTATCGGCTCAAACTGGTTTTTCGGCATCGGGTAATTTAATGGAAAACATGATTGCAGGTGCACCGCCAAGTGGCAGTTTATTATATAATAGGTGGTCGCCAATTTTAACATCTCCCCTATCTCAACAAGGTGTTTTATTTCCTGAAATGGAATACAAAACTGGTCCAACAGGACATTTTAATGGGCATACTGTAGCCATCACTGGCAACTATACCAACACAGGATTAAACTTAAATATCAATCCTGATATGCCTACTATTTTTGAATATTATAGAAAGCATACTACTCCTACTAAAAGTGCATTAAATAGTTGGTGGATTAGCGAAGGCTTAGGCCCCTATCCATCTTTAAATTATAGTCGCCATGCCGATTACGGAGCCATGTATGGGGCCAATTATCTAAATCCATCTACCATATTTCAAAGCTACGGACAGCAATATTTAGCTGCTGCAAAAAATTATCAACCCGATGATGTAAATAGAATGGAAGCCATGAAATCGTTTTTGAACAACAGCTTTCATCAATCAGCCAATGCATTGCCGGGTATTAAAAATGAATTTGCTGATAAGCAACAAATAAAAAGTTTTATTTCAAATTTAATTTCAAAAACACAGAACAATCAAATACAATGGCCTTTGCCTACATCAGCTACCACCAACGATTTATCGGGCGATTTAACTAATTTAGCTTATGGTTGGGAGGTGATTAATACTTTTAAACCCGAGTTAACAGTAATTAATACTTTTAATTTAGATGTTTGCCATAGCGACTTTACAGGCTATTTACAATTTTTACATAAAGCTGATTATGGTATTGGCTGGTTATGGAATAAAATACAATCAACGCCAGGATTGATGAATGATACAGTTTTAATTTGTATGCCAGAGCATGGTAGAAATTTACAACCCAATGCAATTTATGATGCTAATGGACTTAGAGCATTTGACCATACCAGCGACCAAAACAGCCGCCGAATGTTTGGCTTAATGGTAGGCCCAAGTGGAAAAGTAAAACAAAATTCAACCTTCGGTTCACAAACAATACCTGTGGGCGAAAGCATTGATATGGTGCCTACAATAGCTAATATTCTTGGGTTTTATAATGATATACCTTCTGGATTTTTGCCCGGAAGAATACTTACAGAAGCTTTTATTTAATCAATCCCAATCCTTCTTTTGCTGATTTATCGGCTGGTGATAAAAGCAATACTTTATTGAATAAAATTTTTGCATCAGCAAATTTTCCTAATTGATAATTTGTCCAAGCATACATCAATAATCCATCGTAACTGAATGGATACATGTTTACTAATTTCTCATAATATTTATACGCCGAGTTATAGTCTTTGTTGGTAAATGAAATTAAGCCCATGCGGTATAATACTGTGCTATTTTGTGGATCAATTTTTAAAATATCTGTATACAATTCTGTTATCCGTTTCCAATTATTTGTCATAGATAATGGCAAAGCCAAACCTAATTTTGCTTCAATAGAAAATGGCATTAAATCAACCGATTTGGTATAATATTCAACTGATTCAGCATATTTTTTTGCTTCATAATTTAGATAGCCCAATCGTAAATTTAATTCATAATTTTTTGGATTATATACGGCTTTTAAAGCGTTAATAGCTTCGGTATAATTTGTAGAAGTTTCATAAGCATAGCTTTTTGAAAATGCTTCTTCAAGTGATTGTGCATCAACAAAAAAATGCATTACAATAATTGAAAACAGTGTTAAGAATATTTTTTTCATGATGAATAAATGTGGTTAGTATAAATAAATTTTAATGCCTGCAAATACAATATGATTCACATAATCAAATGCATTTACAGTTTGTAAAGCTTGTGTATTTAAATTGTAAAACGATGATTTTTCTTTATGCTTATTTTCAAACTGATAATCAACATATACCGAAACAGTTTTGTAAATATTCCATTGCAAATGAGTACCCATTTTTTGTTTGGTAATATCAATACTATTGTTTGCTATCAAGCCATTCAGCTCATTATTATTAATTGCATTTGGTAATGTATAAAATGCTTGCATTTCAAATTGCTTAACTGGTTTATAATTAATTTGAAATCTTGGAATATAATTTTTCCAAACCGCCAACGAATCTTTTGTAATGGTTCTTGTTTGATTGTTTTTTAGTTTTTCAGTAGTTTGTGTTCTGAAATTTTTAGATTGATTTAAGGCTGAAAACGAAACGCCAATCGATAAATTATTATTGCTTAATGGAAACAAAAAAACAAACAAATTATTTTGCATTTGATTGCCCGAATTAAAATTTGAAAATGAAATATTGTAACCCACTTCAAAATTTTTTGCTGCTTTCGAAATCAACAAACTGCCCACAAAAGAATTGCTGCTATCAATCATTTGTAATGATGCAGATTTAGGCGGTGTAGGCGTTACGGGCAATACATTTGTTTTAATATAATGAATTGCAGGCATTATTTGCCAACCTTTTTTTAATGGTAAATGCGCCGAAACATAATATTGATGTTGGCGAATTGATGACGAATATAAGTCTTGTTGTAAGCCCGAATATTGATGAAATAAAGATAATCCTGGCGCTACATAATGTCCTAAGGCAACGGATGTAAATGTCATATCCCGTAAAGATTGCGACACATTAGTATGCTTAATGCCCGAGTTCATTTGTATATTTTTTACAATCGGAATTCGATAATCATGAATTCTTGATTTTAATTCGTCAGAGAATTTTTTATATACCAATGATGCTCTATCAAACTCTTGATTTTCGATGTAGCAATTATATAAATATTCCAAAGCTTCAGTTCCTTCGGGGTATAATGCCAAAGCCTTTTCATATTCAAAAGCTGAGGCTCTGTATTTTTTTTTCATGTAATAGGCATAGCCCATTCGGCATCGTAAATAATAAAAATCTATATGATGTTTGATGGCATTGTTGCCATATTTTATTAC
>JBEEMV010000251.1:0-8114 GCA_041192505.1 Bacteroidota bacterium | reverse complement strand
TGGCTGGTTCAGACTTGCGTCCATTGACCAATATTCCTTACTGCTGCCTCCCGTAGGAGTCGGGCCCGTGTCTCAGTGCCCGTGTGGCTGATCATGCTCTCACATCAGCTACTGATCGTAGGCTTGGTGAGCCGTTACCTCACCAACTACCTAATCAGTCGCACGCCCATCTTTAATCGCCGGAGCTATAATTATAATGAGATGCCCCATCATAATACTACGGTGTATTAATCCCTCTTTCGAGGGGCTATTCACCAATTAAAGGAAGGTTGCGTACGTGTTCCGCACCCGTTTGCCGGTCGCCAGCAACTGTATTGCTACAGCTCTGCTGCCCCACGACTTGCATGTATTAAGCCTGCCGCTAGCGTTCATCCTGAGCCAGGATCAAACTCTCCATTGTAAGAAAAGTTTGAACATGCTCATTCAAATAGAATGACTTTGTTCGATAAAAATTATGTTAGTTTACTTGCTTCTTGATTTACCTTACTTGTTGTTTCTTGCCTATACTTCAAAGAACGTTATTCAAAATTTAGAATTGTAGATATTACAATACTTTTCTTTAATTTTGAAAGAGTAGTTTTATAAATTTTCATTTAATGAAACCATCTATTTAAATAACTTAGAGAACGTTTTCCTTTTTTAAGGGCTGCAAAGGTAACAGCTTTTTTTGATTTGTCAAGCTTTTTTGGAAATATTTTTTAATATTTTTTTGAAACTTGTTTTTGCCGCTTTTTTCAGAACATTTGATTTTTTAACGGGCTGCAAAGGTAGAAACCTTTTTTGATTTGTCAAGCTTTTTTTGAAATATTTTTTAAATATTTTTTTGAAACTTGTTTTACCGTTTTTTATAGAACATTTGATTTTTTAACGGGCTGCAAAGGTAAGAGCATTTTTAAATTTGTCAAGCTTTTGCTGAAATATTTTTTAAACTTGTTTTTAAAAAATGATATAAATACTGTAGAATGCAGTAGAATAGGACACTTCAGCACATGAAATTATTTTCAGAAAAATGAATATTGTTTATAAAAAATCGTTGTTAGATGCAAAAACGGGTATTGATTACTTCTAAATCAAGGTAATAACATATACAACCTCTTATAAATTTTATTGCTCACAAAGGCACTATGGTTTAGTGATGTTAATGCATAAGTCATTAGTTAACCTAAGTTGCTAGTTGGTTATAAGCTAACAGTCCCGTAGGGATTTGCATATCGGTAAAAAAAATAATTCCCCAAATGGGTTTCTAAGCTCGATAGGGACGAAATAGCTGAATACGTTTATTTTTAATGACATATTTCGTCCCTATGGGACTTTTGATAAATTCATCTTTCTACGTTCTACCTATATGCAGTCCCTATGGGACTGAACTACAAACAAATCTTTAACTAGTAACTTGAGTTAGTTACTGCATTAGATATTCTTTCAAAAGCTCTTTTTTTGCGCACGAAGGCGCAAAGACACTAAGGTTTAGCGATAGTTTATCATTTCATATCTACGATACTTAAAAAATGGTTGTGAGTAATTTTTTACCGATATGCTGTATCTACGGTACTTTCAGTATATATTTATTGTATATTAAGTTAGCAAGTTATTGCACTTAGCATTCTTTCAAAGTCTCTTTATCATTTCGCATGAGGGCGCAAAGACACAAAGGTTTAGTGGTATTAATATATGTGATTCAATTACAAACCTGCCATACATCATACATTACTAATAATTTGAGTTACATATATATAGATTACCAAATTGAAAAACCGATTAAAAAAATACTTGAATTTCATTTTTATTATATTTTTGAACACTTAAAAATATTTTATGCATAAAAGAATATGGCTGTTATTATTTGCAGCTTTGCTAACCTCATCATCATTGATGGCTCAAACGGGCTACAAAATGCGATACTATAAGTATCCTAAACAAGTACCATCAAAATATATTTTTAATCCAAAAGAAGATTTTGAAAAATTAAAAGAAAGCGGTAAACCTGCTGGATGGAAAACAAACGAGTTTGAACGCTATTGCGAAATGATGGCTTTTCAAAAATCGAGTTCGTTTTTAAGTGGTGAAGTTTATTTGGGTTGGGATGAAATTGAAAGTTATTTAAACGATGTACTAAAAACTACTATTGGACAAAAAGCTACCGATAATGGCAACATTCATGCTTTTCCGCAACGCAATTCTGATTTTAATGCTTACTGTATTCATGATGGAACATTTTATGTAAACATTGGATTATTGGCCGATGTAACGGATGAAGCTGGCTTGGCTACTATATTAGGGCATGAATATGCGCATTATAAAAAGCAGCATTTAAAAAAATCGTTGTTGCAAAAAATGAGAGCTACTACCAAACGCAAACGCAATAAAAACGATGATCTAATTTTAGAAAGTTTGCACAGCAGCCGTGAATTTGAACAACAGGCAGATAGTATTGGCGCAGCTATGGCGGCTAAGGCTGGTTATAATTTAAAATCGGGGGTGGCTAATTTTTATCAATTAAGATATATGATTGAAAAAGAAGCAGCCAAAGCCGATGCAGATGAAAGCGATAATGAAGATGATAGCAAAATGGCAAAACAAAAAGATTCAAAAGGGGATAAAGTTTTATCATCGCACCCCGATTTAAAGCGCCGTATTAAATATTTTAAGCGATTTGTGAAATCGATGAATGAAGAAAATGCAAAGCAATATTTAGTAGGCGAAGAAAAATTTAAAACCTTACAATCGAAAGCACAAATTGAAGTATTAAGTGTGTTGATGGAAGATTTTAGTTATAAAACTTGTACCGAAAAAGCTTTTAATTATTACTTGTTTCATCCCGATAATGATGTGTTGGTTTATTATTTATTAGAAGCCTGCCGCCGTGCTATGATTGTGCATCCTGATTTGTACAAAAAACCATTTTTAACCGATGAATATTCGAAAGAACAATATGATGATTTAGAAAATGGAATACTTGCCAACTTAGATATTATTGTGCCCGATTCTAACCATTACAAAAACATTGTAGCCACTAATTTTTTGATAGATGATGCTGCAAAATTTCCGTTTAAAACATGGCAAGAGGCTTTTGATTATTTTAGTAAAATAGCCACCGACCATAATATTGTAGAAAGCTATTTAACTATGGCTTTGGCGGCTCAAACCAAAACCGAACGTAAAAACTTAATTGACAAATATCTATCATTTGAAAAAGTGAAAATGAAAGATTTTGCATTGGCATTAAAAGAAGATAATTTATTAAAATCGTTAGAAGCTAATACCAAAGATTATATGGTAACGGGCAATGTAAAATTTATTGAAGACCATAGATATGGCTACCATTACAAGCAGTTAGAATCGTTAGATAAATCGGAAGGATATTTAACCGATTTAACGGATTATATGAAAACGAATTTCCCGAATAAAGAGTTGATAAAATATGATGATATGGCGAAAGAAGATATGGCAAAAGCGATGAAATATAAGCAAGCCATGTTGGCCAGTGTGGTATCATTTAATTTATTAAATAAAGCCGATGCAGGCAATGATGATAATGGCGATAGCTCGGGCGATGATGACGATGATGATGGCGACGACAGCGATACAAAGCCTACCAAGAAAAAAACAAACATTACTAAAGGCGAAGATGATGGCGCTACGAATGATGATGATGACGAAAAACCATCACACAAAAAAACAAAAACATCTACTGCCAATAAAAAAACAAAGGCTGATGAAGTAGAAGAATTTACTGATATTTTAAGCAGCGATTTTTCTTTTGCGGCTATCAACAAAAAGAAGAAGAAAGCATCGAAAGAAACGATGAAAAAAGTAATTAAATCTGACCGTGATATTCAAACATTTTTATTGAATCCTGAAATATGGAGCTTCTTTAAAAAAGAAGGAATTCATTCATTAGAAACGGTAACTACAACATCGTTTACCGATAAAACACAATTACTTGGTTTGCATGTAACACGAAGAGAAAACTGCGGTGCAAATACTTTAGCTTGTATTTATGCTACCCCATTAATTTTACCAATAATGGAAATTGTATATAGAGTTGGAAAAGGTTCTTGCAAAAATGCTTACGAGGTTACCTATTACAGCTTTACGCCAACCGATGCAAAAAACAAACAATGGTATTACGAAGAAACGGTACATTATAAAATGTATCAAGCACATTATTTAAATAGCTTTTACAACGCCTTAAACTCAAAGAAAAATGAAACTAAAAAATAAAAATATTTACACCATCATTGGATTCATTCTATTCAGTCAATTAGCATTTGCTCAATCGGGTTTTATTGGTAAAAAGCATGAAGCAAGTTTAGACATTAGCAGTGCTATTTTTGGTACCGTTGGGGGTAGTTATAAATATTCTTACTCTAAAAGATCTGCAATGATAATAGATTTAGGATACATGAATAAATCTAAGGAAAAAATGAATAATAGTACTAAACTAAATTCATTCGTTCCTGCTGCTAAGTTTAATGGAATAATGGTTGGAATAGGGATTCTTTGGAATTCTAAATCTGCTGGTATGAATATGCCTATTGGTTATTATACAGGCTTTAGTATTGATTATGTAAAAGGAAAGCTTGCAAATACAGTTCCAAGGCGTCAATTAAGTGAAACATTAGAATGGAAGCAGTATGATTACAATGGTTATATCAGTAGTTTTTCAAGGGACGGTGCGACAAATGCTCGTGATATTGAATATACATTCAACACTTCTGGTTATCATTTCAATTTTTATTATGGTAAAAATATTTATTTAGCTAAAAATATTACACTAGATTTATGCATAAAATGGGGGCTTGCATACTACAGATATAAGCCATCAAATTTTACAGCATTCCCTGTAAATTCATATAACTATAATTCAACTGAACCTGATCATATAGGCTCACCAAATGAAGGAGGTTATACCATTTATAAGGATGGTGTTTATTACATAAAGAATAGGGGATTCAATTTATTGCCCGATTTGTATTCTTCTTCATTAGCAAGCCAAATCAACTCAAATGGTTCATCAAGTGCATCATACAATGTTTTATTTAACGGAAATGGTGCTATTGAAAAAGCTAATACCATCAATAAATTCAAGTTTATTATGCTTCCTCAAATTAAAATAGGCTACCTATTTTAAAATATCAGATTAAAAAATTTCTTTTGTGCCATGAAAAAAATAATACTTTTTTGTGGCACATTTTTTTTGTGCTTATCTGTAATTGCGCATAATCATAATCATCTTCTAAAATTAAAATTTAGCAACCTCACCCTACCCTCTCCAACAGAGAGGAATGGCGAATTTCAGAAGATGATTGATTCATCATTAGTAACTAATTTAAAAAAGCATATTTACTTTTTAGCTTCAGATAAATTAAAAGGCAGGCAAACAGGCTCGAAACAAGAGCTGAAGGCTGCCAAATACATTATCAAACAATACAATGAAATTGGTTTAGAGTCGGTTATGCCCAATGGTTTTTTGCAAACATTTTATTTTACACCAAAATCAAATCCGCATGATACTTTAATTATTAACCCAAAAGGAATAAAAAAAGCGGCGCATAATGTGGTGGCATTTTTAAATAATCATGCAAAAAATACAATTGTGATAGGTGCTCATTTCGACCACTTAGGCATGGGCGAATATGGCAGCAGTTTGTATACAGGCAAGGACAAACAAATTCATAATGGCGCTGATGATAATGCCAGCGGAACAGCCGCTGTAATTGAGTTAGCTCGTTGGTTAAAAAATTCTAATTTAAAAAACAACAACTATTTATTTATCAATTTTTCGGGTGAAGAATTGGGTTTGTTTGGCTCGAAAAGTTTTATGAATGATTTGCCAAAAAATATGGGCGAAATCAATTGTATGTTGAACATGGATATGGTGGGCAGATTGAATGAAGAAAAGAAAATTGAAGTGGGTGGCATTGGCACTTCGCCTACTTTTAAACCATTGATTGAACATCTATCAACGCATACCGTTATTAAAATAAAAACATCTGAATCGGGCATTGGCCCCAGCGACCACACTTCGTTTTATTTAAAAAATATTCCTGTGTTGTTTTTCTTTACAGGGCAACATGCCGATTATCATAAACCTACTGATGATGCTGACAAAATAAATTATGAAGGCGAAGCTTTGGTGATAAATTTAATGCAACAAGTATTAGATAGTTTGAACAAAACCGATAAACTTATTTTTACTAAAACAACTGATGCCGACAATAAAGAAACGCCAAAATTTAAAGTAACCTTAGGCATTATGCCCGATTATATGTATGATGGTAAAGGTGTAAGAGCTGATGGTGTAACCGATGGTAAACCTGCTGCCCATGCAGGCTTACAAGCTGGCGATGTAATAATAAAATTGGGCGATTATGAAGTAACTGATATGCAGGCTTACATGAAAGCTTTATCGCATTTTAAAAAAGGCGATGAAACTATTGTAACTATAAAAAGGAAAGATGAAGTGAGGGAAATGAAGTTGAAATTTTGATTAGAACACGGATGACAAGGATTTAAAAGATGGCAACAGAGCCACTGGGTTATTTTTAAATTTTTACTTTTCGAAGAACAACTAATGATGTGGTTGTACGAATATTATTTTTTTAATCTGAACCTTATAATTAATAAAAGCGTAAGTAAAAACAATGCGCCTGATTGATGTGCTACACCTAAAATCACAGGCACTTTATCGGTAGTAAATAAAAGTGTAAGTATGCCTAAAACTACTTGCAATACTATCATTGCAGGCAGTAATTTAAAACTGCGAATATTAATTTTAGATTTATTTGCAAACCAAAACCAGATAATTAATATGCTTAAAATGTAAGCCAAATTGCGATGTGTGAATTGAATAAAAGTTGGATTATCTAAAAAGTTATTTTCTAAACTTACTGATGAATTATATACATTTTCGGGTATGTAAACGCCGTTCATCATTGGCCAAGTACGAAAAAATGTGGCGGCATGTGTGCCTGCCATAAAGCCACCCAACATCATTTGAAAGGCGCATAAAAAAATCAATCCATTTAATGCCATTCTAATTTTGCTAACTGCTTGTATGTTTTCTTTTTGTAAAAACATATCTACATATACCCATATTAAATAAGCAAAAGTTAATGTAGCCATTAGTAAATGCGCTGTTAAACTAAATGGTGTAACCCAAGCCCTATCTTTTAATCCAGTACTTACCATCAGCCAACCCACTAAACCTTGCAATCCTCCTAAAACAAACAATACTATTAAATGAGGAACCATATCTTTTTTCAGCCATCCTTTAATAATGAAAATTATAAATGGAACAATAAATACAACACCAAGCGCTCTTGCCCATAGGCGATGAAAGTATTCCCAAAAAAATATTTGTTTAAATCCACTTACATCCATCGTGTTATTAATTAAATGAAATTGCGATGAGGCTTTATATTTTTCAAATGCAACCATCCATTCAGCATCATTTAAAGGTGGAATAAACCCTAAAATTGCTTTCCATTCAGTAATTGAAAGTCCGCTACCAGTAAGCCTTGTAATACCACCCAATACTACTTGTATCAATATCATTACACAGCCCGTTAACAACCAATAGCCTACATATTTATTTAATTTTTGTTCCATTTTAACTATTTAATAATTACAACAAAAATAGAAAAGTCAAGTTTTAAAACTTGACTTTTTTTATTTACCAATAACTTATTATTTACCACTTAGAACTATTTAATGTAAGTGCTAGTTGGGGTTATATGCTGAGAGTCACGTAGTGACTACATATCGGCAAAAAAACAACTCCCAAAGGGTTTCTAAGTCCCATAGGGACGAAATAGCTGAAGACGTTTTTTTTTGAATTACATATTTCGTCCCTATGGGACTTTTGCTGCATTCATCTTTCCCGTTCTACCTATATATAGTCCCTCTGGGACTGAACTACAAACAAATCAACTTGAGTTATTTATTATCCATTCATACTAATAATAAACTCTTCATTGGTTTTTGTACCTCTCATGTGTTTTAATAAAAAGTCCATCGATTCTTCGGCTTTCATATCGGCTAAGTGATTTCTTAAAATCCACATACGTTGCAAGGTTTCTCTATCTAATAATAAATCTTCTCTACGTGTG
>JBEEMV010000250.1:0-27077 GCA_041192505.1 Bacteroidota bacterium | reverse complement strand
CTTAGCGGTGGCGAAAAAACATTAACTGCTATTGCATTATTATTTTCGTTATACCTTTTAAAACCAGCGCCATTCTGTATTTTAGATGAGGTGGATGCACCGTTGGATGATAATAATGTTGGCAAATTCAACAACATGATTCGTGAATTTAGTAATAATTCGCAATTCATTATTGTAACACATAATAAAGCTACTATGGCTTCGGTAGATGTGATTTATGGTGTAACAATGGCCGAGCCTGGTGTTAGTAGAATGGTGCCTGTAGATTTTAGAAGTTTGGAATAATTTAAAAACTGATGCCCTTATTTATTTGCTCTTCTAATCGGTTTAAATATTTTTTTTTAAAATAATAAGATTTTATTTTTTCAAAATCTGTAGCAGTAAAATTATTTATATTTTCAACTTCGATTAATTGTTGAACAGATTGCTGTAGTTGGCTTTCGAATAATTTTATTTCAGAAATTATTTTTTCTTTTTTTGTTGAATTGGTTTCAAATTGAAGCTCATCTATGGCTTCATTCAACTCCATCATTTCCATCAAAAAATCATTTGGCAATGCATATTTTTCATCAGCTTCAATACTATTTTTTAATTGAAGTATGTACTTCATCCGTAAATCAAAATTGGACAAAGTTTTAAATGCATTTGTATTTAGTGTAGATAATTCTAATGCTTCAGCCATATCACTTTCGGCAGCATTAGTAAAAAAATCGGGATGGTATTTTTTACTGAATTGAAAAAATATTTTTTTTAATTCAGCAGCATTTATGGTAAACGAAACAGGAATATTGTAAAACTCGAAATAGTTCATTTATTTAAACCAAGCTTTATACACATCATTCAAATTTGCAAATAGCATTAAACCTAATAAAATAGCCATACCTACATATTGTGAATACTCTAAAAATTTCACACTTGGCTTGCGCCTAAAAATCATTTCGTATAAACAAAACAATGCATGACCGCCATCCAATGCAGGAATTGGCAATAGATTCATAAATGCTAATATTAAAGATATAATAGCGGTTATCGACCAGAATTGATACCAATCGCCCCAATTGCTCGGGAATAATTTTGCCATTGATGCAAAACCACCAACGCTATCGCTTGCTTTTACTTCACTTTTTCCAACAATGGATAAAAATATTTGATTCAAGCCTTTAATATAATTTGTAATGGTTGTTACCGAACGCTCAACAGCAGCAGGAAATGCTTCAACAATTGTGTAGCTTCTACTTTTCAATTTAAGGTCGATGGTATCACCTAATCCTACACCAATTGTCCCAACATCTGTTATTGCAACTTGTTTCGTAATTGTTTTTCCTTTTCGTTCAATTACAAAAGGAACCGTAGTTGATTTATTTTCTTTTAAAGATGCTTTTACTTCATCATAAAATTCAACCTTTTTATTATTAATCATAACCACTCTATCGCCTTTTTCTAAGCCAGCTTTTAATGCATTGCTGCCCGATGAAACATCCGAAATCCAAAACCTTGTACGTGGCGACATGAAGCCTTCTTTTTTGCTTTTTGCTAATAAGCCAATAGCACCAGATGGAATATTTACATCCATCATTTGGCTATCTCTTTCTATCTGAATTGTTCTAGCATTATTCAAAATTATTTGCCCTGGAATGGCAGCAAAATTTTCAACTTTTTTCCCATCAATGCTTACAATTTTATCGCCATTTTGTAAGCCCATTTTTAAGGCAATTGAATCGGCATAAATACCATATTTTAAATTAGCAGTAGGTAAATATGAATCGCCCCATTTACTTAAAATAAACCAAAAAATTACAATTCCTAAAATTACATTTACAATTACACCGCCCAACATTACAATCAATCGTTGCCAAGCTGGTTTGCTTCTAAACTCCCATGGTTGCTCGGGTTGAGCCATTGTTTCTTTATCCATGCTTTCATCAATCATTCCATTTATTTGCACATAGCCACCCATCGGAAACCATCCTAATCCCCATTCGGTATCGCCAATTTTCTTTTTAAAAATCGAAAATTTTAAAACGTTTTGTAAAGGGAATAAAAAATCGAAAAACAGGTAGAATTTATCTACTCTAATCTTAAACATTCGTGCTGTTAAATAATGCCCCATTTCGTGTAAAAAAACAAGAATTGATAACGACATTATCAAGTAAATAATCTTAATCAGTATTTCCATTAAATTGGTACTTATAATTTTTTATTTGTAAATAATTTCTTTTGCCATCATGCGGCTTTCAACATCAGCATTAACATAATCTTGTAAAGTTGGTTTTTCGATGTAGGCTATTTTTTGCATACAAGTTTCAATCACATCTGTCATTTGTAAAAAACCAATTTTATCTTTTAAAAATGCTTCCACTGCTATTTCGTTGGCGGCATTCATAATACAAGGCATGTTTCCGCATTTGTTCATGGCTTCAAAAGCAAGTGCAAGATTACGAAAAGTTTTGCTATCGGGCTTTGTAAATGTTAAGGAAGGATAATTTAAAAAATCAAATCTCGGAAAATTGCTTTTAATTCTATCAGGATATGCCAATGCATATTGAATCGGCAATTTCATATCGGGCAATCCCATTTGGGCTTTCATGCTGCCATCTTCAAATTGCACAATGCTATGAATTATGCTTTGTGGATGCACAATTACATCTATTTGATTAGGTTGTAAATGAAATAACCATTTGGCTTCAATCACTTCTAATCCTTTATTCATCAACGATGCAGAGTCGATAGTTATTTTTGCACCCATTGTCCAATTTGGATGTTTTAAAGCTTGTTCTTTTTTTACGTGTTGCAAAAAATCAATATCTTTTCCTAAAAACGGACCACCACTTGCGGTTAAATAAATCTTCTCAATTTTATTTTGCCATTCGCCAGCCAAACATTGAAAAATGGCTGAATGCTCACTATCAACAGGATAAATATTTACACCATTTTCCATGGCTAATTGTGTAATCAATTTTCCTGCCACCACCAATGTTTCTTTATTAGCTAATGCAATATTTTTTTTCGATTTAATGGCGTTGATGGTTGGTTTTAAACCTGCATAACCCACCAAAGCAGTTAATACAATATCAATCGAATCCATTTGCACCACTTGTTCTAAAGCTTGTTCGCCTGCAAATACTTTTATAAAATCATCTTTCAATGCATCTTTTACCAATTGATATTTTGACTCATCGCCAATTACAACTGCATTAGGTTTAATTTTTTTTGCTTGTTGAATCAATAATTCAGCATTCGAATTTACGGTAAGCACTTCAACACAAAACTTATCAGGATTTTGTTCAATCACTTCTAATGCTTGTGTGCCAATGCTTCCACTGCTTCCTAAAATGGCTATATGTTTTATTGTTGATGACAAAATTTGAAGATTATAAATTACGCTGAAATTTTAAAATTTAAATTATTTCTTTTACTTTTTTCTTGATAAAAAAGTAACAAAAAAATCAAGGCTCTATTATTTTTTTGGAAAAACTTAATTCAACGAATTTTTGCAAGCGCAATAATGCTGAAAAAAAGTTAGCAACAATTTAAGATGGTTTGTCAGCTCTATTGCGCTTTACTCAAAAGCTATACACAATTCATTGTATTGTTTTTCTGCAAAAAAATAATAATGCCATCAAATTTTCGCTATTCATAAAAATATTTACCATCATTTGGTGAATAAATATCTTCAGAAGAATCTTTTAAAAAACTAAAAGCAGGATTAGCCGAAATACTTGCCATCCAAAGTTTTTCATCATCTAAATCGGTATCATCATTAACCAAAATTAATACCCTTACTTTGCTCTTTTTTTTATGTAATGGGTAATCAATTTTCAAATGCCCTTTACTGTCGGTAATAGAATTAATTTCAATTGCTTGCATGCTTCAAATTTCGTAAAATTTATTAGTAAAAACGAATCTTTTTTTAGTGTTTAAAATTAGCTAATTCATCTGCTATTTTTCTATCATTGCTTAATCTTGGTACTTTATTTTGTCCGCCCAATTTACCAATGCTTTTCATATAATTAATAAAAGCATTTTTTTGAAGTGGCGTAATTACTAATGTTTTAAGAATATTTCCTGTAATTAAATCATCATAATAAATATTCAATTTTCGCATTTTTGTATCTACCGCTTCTGCAAATTTTTGCAAATCAGTAGGCTGATTATCAAACTCAATTAACCATTCATGATAAGGCAAACCTTCAGCAGGGCTAACCTGCGGCGCTACTGTAAATTCTACAATTCTTACATTGTTTTTTAAAGCTGTTTGCATCAAAGCTTTTTCTACTTCTTCGGCAATTACGTGTTCGCCAAATGCACTAATAAAATGTTTAATCCGTCCTGTAACTACAATTCTGTAAGGATTTGTGCTTATAAATTTTATTGTATCGCCAATTACATAACCAAACAAACCAGCATTTGTATTTAACACAATGGCATAGTTTACACCCACTTCAACATCTTTTAAACTGATGCGTTTTGCATCTTTATTTTGAATATCATTTGGTAATGCAAATTCATAAAATATGCCTGCATTGGTGTTCAACAATAAGCCAGGTTCTTCTTGCGAATCTTGAAAGGCAATAAAACCTTCGCTGGCAGGATAAGTTTCAATGGTATCAATTCTTTTACCAATTGATTCAAATAATTTTTGACGATAAGGTTCAAAATTTACACCGCCATATACCATCACCGAAAATTTGCTAAACAGTTCACCAATTTTTTTGCCGCTTCGCTTTTCTAATTCATCAAAATACATTTGTGTCCATGGCGGAATGCCGCTAATCAAAGTCATGTTTTCATTTATCGTTTCATCGCAAATTAATTGTAGTTTTTGTTCCCAATCTTCAATGCAATTAGTGGTGTACGATGGCAATTGATTTTTGCGTAAATAATATGGAATATGGTGATTAACTATGCCCGAAAGCCGCCCTGTTGGTATGCCGCCCACTCTTTCTAGTTCAGGCGAACCACTTAAAAAAATCATTCTGCCATCGGCAAATTGTGTGTTGCCAGTTTCATGCATGTATATCAACAATGCATTTTTTGCAGTATCAATATGATTCGAAATAGAATCTTTTGTGATAGGTAAATATTTTATACCGCTGGTTGTACCACTCGATTTTGCTAAGTAAATAGGCTTGCCTGGCCAAAGCACATGTTGCTTACCTTCTTTTATTTGTTCGATAAATGGTTTTAAATCTTCGTAATCAAAAAGCGGAACGGCGGTTATAAAATCACTGTAAGTTTTTATTTCTGAAAATTTGAATTGCTTACCAAATATAGTATTGGCAGCTTTTTTAATCAATGATTTAAAAATTAAATCTTGATGCTCAACTGCATTTTCTCTATCACGTTTTATTTGTCGTGCAACATACGACGCATATGGTTTTGCTAAAAACGATTTCAGCTTCACTATTTCACAAAAATTAAATGATTAAAAAAGTAGAACGAAGATACAGCCATTGATTAATTTATTTGATGTATTTTTTAACTTAAATATTTCCCTACAATTGGCATTCGTCTACCCACACCAAATGCTTTTTTTGATATGCGTAAAATAGGTGCTGATTGATGTCGTTTCCATTCATTACTATTTACCATTTTTAAAACACGATTTACTAAATCGGTTGCAAAACCTTGCGCAATCAATTCTTTAGGTCCTTGTCGTTTTTCAATGTATTGAAAAAGTAATTTATCCAACACATCATATTCGGGTAATGAATCACTATCTTTTTGATTCGGTCGCAATTCTGCCGATGGCGCTTTTGTTAAAATATTTTGTGGAATAATTTCTTCGTTTCTATTAATAAAATTGCACAATTCATACACTTGCGTTTTGTACACATCGCCTAATACAGCAATGCCGCCACACATATCACCATACAGCGTTCCGTAGCCAACTGCGGCTTCACTTTTGTTGGTAGTGTTCAATAAAATGTAACCAAATTTATTGCTAAAAGCCATCAACAAAACACCACGAGTTCGGGCTTGTAAATTTTCTTCAGCCACATTAAAAGGTAAATCTTTAAAATATGGATTTAGTGTTTTTAAAAACGTTTCATAATTATTTTTGATAGGTACAATATCATAGCTTGTTCCTAAATTTTTACACAACAATTCGGCATCGCTAATGCTATGTGAAGTTGAATATTCTGAAGGTAATAAAAGTGAATGCACATTTTCTTTTCCCAATGCTTGAGCTGCCAAATACAGTACCAAAGCCGAATCTACGCCACCACTTAAACCCAAGATGGCTTTTTTGAAATTCATTTTTTCAAAATAATCTTTAATGCCGAGAACTAAAGCATTTATGATTTGTGATTGATGATTTATGATTTTGTTTTCACTAATTACTAATGACGAATTACTAATGACTTTCACTTCCTCATTAAAATAAGTAAGTTCTTCCACCACATTTCCTTTCGCATCAATCACCAAACTTCCGCCATCAAAAATAATTTCGGTTTGTGCGCCTACTTGATTGCAATAATAAATTGGAATTTGATACGCTTCAGCATTGGCTTTCAGCACACGTTTTCGGTCTTCGGCATGTTCGTAATCAAATGGCGATGCTGATAAATTAAAAATCATTTCTGGTTTAAATTTCATCAATTCATCCATCGGGCAAATGGTATACAGTGGATTGTTGTTACCCAAATTCCACAAATCTTCACAAATGGTAACAGCAATTTTTTTGCCTTTATATTCAATAATTTCAAACGAGTTATTCGGCTCAAAATATCTATTTTCATCAAACACATCATACGTTGGTAAAAGTGTTTTGTGAATGATTTTTTTCACTTCACCATCGGCAATAAAATAAGCCGAGTTGAATAAATCTTTTCCTTCAATTTTTGGATTACGACTTGGAGAGCCTACCAACACAGCAATTCCGGCCGTGTGAATTTTTATTTCATCAATTGCATGTTCACATTTTTGAATAAAATCTTCAAACTCTAAAAAATCTCGAGGTGGATAACCACACACTGCTAATTCGCTGAACAGCACTATTTCAGCACCTTGCAGCTTGGCTTGATGAATGGCATCCACAATTTTTTTAGTGTTGCTTTCAAAATTGCCAATGTGATAATTTAGTTGGGCTAATGCTATTTTCATTTACTTGAATGCTTATTCGTGGCTGGTTAAGTACAAATAAATTGTTTGTTTTTCTAAGTCAGTAATTTTAGCTTTTGGTTGCATCCAATCTAATACTTTGGTCCATCTCTCTTCATTACGTGATGCAGGCGAATACAATTTATGACAGGTATTACACTTTGTTTCATACAATCTTTTGCCCTCGGCAAACGCAGTAGCATCAACAACTTTATCCTTACTTTTTGTGATTGTAGGTTCGGTAGTTTTTGAAATTTTTGATGCTGTACAAGCACTCAATAAAATTGCCGAAGCAATCAACAGATTTTTTGTTTGAAGTATTTTCATTGTATTAAAATTACATTTTATTTAATCAATTCACATGGATTTAAGCCCACTACTTTTTTAAATGCGGTGCTAAAATGACTCATATTAGCATAGCCCAAATTAATGGCTACATCTTTTACCGATGATTGTTGTGTTTTTAATACATGCGCAGCATGTTTCATTCTTTCTTCCTGAAAGCATTGATAAATGGTGGTTCCGTACATTTCTTTAAAACCACGTTTTAAATAATTTTCATTTATGCCTACTCGTTTCGATAAAGTTTTAATCGGCACGGCTTCATGCAATTGATTCAATAAAATTGATTTGGCTTCGGCTATTTTTATTTTATCATCTTCTTTTAACCAATTATTATTAAGTGTTTCCGATTGTTCTAAAGCCATGCAAGAATGAATACAAGTAACTAGTTCGGCTGCTTTGCCCATTAACCACAAATTAAACCATTCGCCCTCTAATTTGCTTTGGGCAATTTGGTAAATAATCATCTGCGTATCGGTACAATAAATTCGTTCCATTTTATTTTTAGTAGAAAGAATTTCATTCAATCTATTAAAAATAAATTCGGTAGTAGGTAGGTTGAATATTTTAAATTCAAAAACAAATAATTTGTGTTTGTTCGATTTTTCAATTTGCTGCTGCGATGCTTCCATCATCAACTGTTCGCAAGCAGAAGGCTGAATAAAATATTGCAATATGATTTCACCCTCAGCTATTTTATCTATAATCAAATTGCAATCATCAACAGCATTTTTTTCAACAAAAAAATTCTTTTTTGAAAATTGAATCGGGCTTTTTATTTCCGATTTATTGGATAATATTTCGTTGGTAAGATTCAATTGTTCTATTACATTTTCACTCTCATGGGTCTTAATTCTAAATCAACTGGCAAAATATTATCGGGTGTTTGCAATAAGTGAATGATAGATGCAGCAATGTCTTCGGGCATCATCATATCATCATTTAAAGTAACTGATGGATAATTTTTAAAGAATTCGGTTTTAACCGAACCTGGATAAACACAGCTAACTTTTACATTATACTTTCTGGTTTCTTTAAACAAACTTTGCGAAAAACCACGAACAGCAAATTTAGTAGCGCAATAGCCCGTAGCTTCGGGAAGCCCTTGTGTGCCTGCGATAGATGAAATATTAATGATATGACCCATCTTATTTTTTTGCATTAAAGGCAATACAGCCTTGCAACAAATAAAGGTGCCTTTTACATTGGTATCAAACATTTCTTCCCATTCATCCAAAGTTAAATCTACCATCATTTTAAAATAACCCAGCCCAGCATTATTTACTAAAATGTCTATCTGTTCACCAAATTTATCAACGGTTTTATTGTAAGCCACCGCCACATCATCAAGGCTGCGTACATCACATTTAATAAAAATAAAATTAGAGTGAACTATGGCTGGCGCAATACGCCCCCAACCTGCTACTTTCACACCTTTTTCTAATAGAGCCTCAACAGTGGCTCTTCCTATGCCTTTGCTTACGCCTGTTACAACAGCAGTTTTGTTATGTAATTCCATATTTTTTTAGCTTTTCATATTTTCAAATTGTAAGGGTAACTCAAAATCGGCGGCTTTGCACAAGCTGATTACTTCTTGCAAATCGTCAATTTTTTTTGCCGTTACTCTAATAATATCATCCATTATCTGCGATTGAACTTTTAGCCCACTTTCTTTAATATGCTTATTAATTTTTTTCGCAGTTTCTTTATCAATGCCTTGTTTCAGCTTAATATCTTTCTTCACCATATTGCCACTGGCATAATGTTCTTTTCCCATATCCAAACAAGCAGGGTTGATATTTTGTTTCATTAATTTGCTAATCAACACATCTTCTATCTGTCGCATTTTCATATCGTCTTCGGTTATGATATGAAGATTTTTTTCTTTTTTTTGCAATTCAATAGTTGTTTTAGAGCCTCTAAAATCAAATCGATTCAAAATTTCTTTTCTTAAATTGTTGATGGCATTATCTAATAATTGGTCATCAACTTCGCTAATAATATCAAATGATGGCATGATAAAATATTTATAAATTAAAAATTAATTAGCAGTTCATTGCACCGCAAACGCTCATTACTTGTCCGCTGATATAACTACTTAAATCGCTTCCTAAAAACACACAAGTATTGGCTACTTCTTCAGGTTTACCAAATCTTCCCATCGGTATTTTTTTAAACCATTCATCAGTACCGCCAGCGCTTAATGCTTTAGTCATATCTGTTTCAATAAAGCCAGGTGCAATGGCATTGCAACGAATATTTCTACTTCCTAATTCTTGTGCAATTGATTTTGTAAAACCAATTATACCAGCCTTTGATGCTGCATAATTTGCTTGCCCTGCGTTACCTCTCATGCCCACAATTGATGTCATGTTAATGATACTGCCATTGCGTTGTTTCATCATCGGTTTAATCACATTTTTGGTAAGATTAAATACAGATTTTAAATTTGTATTTACCACTTCATCAAATTGTTGTTCGGTCATTCGCAACATTAAATTATCACGAGTTATGCCTGCATTATTTACACAAATTTCAATTGTTCCAAATTCTTTAAGCACATCGTTTACCAATGTTTCCGCTTCGCTATAAATAGCAGCATTGCTTTTATATCCTTTAGCTTTAACGCCCATTGCTGTTAGTTTTTCTACTAATGCATTTGCTTTTTCTTCAGATGATAAATAAGTAAACGCTATGTTGGCACCCTGTTCAGCCATTTGCATTACTATTGCTTCGCCAATGCCACGGCTACCGCCAGTGATTAATGCTGTTTTTCCTTGTAGTAATTTCATGATTATATTTTTTGAATAAATTTATTTTGAATTAAATATTGAGCAATTGCTTCAGCAAAATATTTTGCTTTTTCTAAATCATTTAATGCAGAAGTTTCATCAAAATTTTCAAGTCCTTCATAGTCCCCAATCATTCTATCGTTAAAATTTTGTGATATCGAGTCTGCTAAACTATTGTCGAAAATTCTAGTAAGAATAAATTCCTTTCGAAACATTGTAATTTTTCCAGAATGAGTTTTCGATTTTAAATCTTTTGCAATAAATAAAGCTTCAAGCATGTAATACATTGCATAATAACTTCTTGAAATTGATGCTGAGTAATCGCCCATTTCAATTAATGCTTGGCTTGTTTCAATTGCCTTAATTGATTTTAAATAAAATGAATTGCTTACATCATTTATACTCATACGATTTTAATGCCCTCTTTTTTTATGTTATAATAAATAGGTAAAGGAACAGATGAAAATTTATTTTCATCTGAAATTAAAAACGAAATATAAATCAAATTATCTAATTGCAGTTTAGAACTTTCAGTTTGCATTTTGCTAATTTCTTTGCTTGCATTGTGTGGCATTTTAAATAATACCATCAAGTCCAAATCAGATTCTTCCCAAGCTTCATTTCTTGCATACGAACCATAAAGTACCACATCAGTTAGCTCATCACCATAAATTTTTTGAGCTATTTGTTTTACTTCTTTTGCTATTGATATTGCCTTTTCTTGAGGTATCATAATGAAAGCGAAAATACAAAAAATTAAATTTACCACAAACCTTTTAAAGCAGCATATTGCTTATACTTAGCTTTTAGTGCAACTGTAATATCGTAGTAAGTATTTTGTTGTAAAAATTCTAACGAAATTTGATGATAATCGGTAAATCCGTCAAAATATTTTTCGGGCAATTGAAACAATCCATAGTAATTATAAAACCGATACAATTCGCTAAAAACCATTCTTCGGTTGTTGTTAAAAATTTGTTCTTTTAATAATTCACGTTGCTGTGCTCGGCGGCTAAATTGTTCATACAATAAGCTTATAACACTTGTCATTCCTATTTGCGGCGCTTCTAATTCGGGTGGTGTTTGGCTTGCATTAGCAATATCTTTTTCTATTTGTTTTATATTTTTTGGTCCACGAATTAATACCGCTTTTTGCGTTGATGCTTCTAATATTTCTAATTTTATTTTCACGAAATATTCTTTTTTTTGAATTGAATCGGCTAACGATAATTTGAAAATTTTATATCCTTGTACAAATAATTTTATTGAATCTTTTTTGTTCATGTACATTACAAATCTTCCAATATCATTAGTGAAAAATGCCTCGGTACTACCTACCACATTTACCAATACATCTGTTTTTACAATATCTGTATCTTTTTGCATTAATAAGCCTGTAACTCTTATCCGTTGAGCATTTACATTAATGCAAAACAATATGGCAAAAACAAAAAGTATATATTTTTTCATTCTATTTTTTTGAAAATTAATAAGCCGCCCCACCGCCTTCACTATTTTTTCCTTTCATTTTATAAATGAATGATAAACCAAAAAATCGTTGTAGCAAATTGCTTTGTGATGTGTTTACAAAACTGCCATTCACACTTCTTGAAATGGTGATATTTTGTTTGAATAAATCGTAGCAAGTAAATTTTAAATTATATTTTTCATCTTTATCCAATGCTTGTTGAAAAAACAAATTGAAGATAGAAATCACTTTACCAATGCCAGGTATAGCTCGTTTATCTTCAATGCCCAAATCCCAATTTAGTTCAGCACCTTTCCACACATTCACTCTCATATTGGTATTTATTTCGGGCAACCATTGATGATAATTTACTGTTGAATTCAAATTGTTTTTATAATCGGAATAACTTAATCCTAACCCAAATTCAAAATCAATTTTTTCAGAACCATTGATAGATAAAGTGGGAAAACAATTGAATGCGAAATTGTTTCCATAGTTTTTTTGTTGATTAAAAATTTCGGGCGTAATGGTATTACGTTCCGAAAACCAAACACCCAAATCTAATTTTTTCGTCAACCCAGTTTTAGCACTTATACTAAATGATTCATTAAAATAACCCGACAGATTAGTTGGCGTACGATAGCTAATGCCATTGGCGTTCATCGTGTTTACATAACACAAATAATTGTCGGATTGGTTGATGGAAAAGTTTGACCAAAGATTTTTTATACGCTTATAATTTTGTTTTGAAAACGAACCTGCCAATTGCCATTGTTCAAACGGAAGCAGATAAGGATTACCCACCAATCGCATCCAAGGATTGGTTAAATCTTGAATGGGTAACAAGTGAATGAATGATGGAAATTCAACTGCTTTTTCAAAAACAATATTTGCATGACCCAAACTTTTGCGCCAAATATTGTAAGAAATAAATGGCAGAATGGGATGATAATTTTTGTTCACTAGAAGATGATTTACTTGATCTTCATTGTTCAAAGTCAAGTTCAAATATGTTGCACCAAATCTAAAATCCCAATCATCATTTCGCCAACTCAAAAATGTTTTTTCGCTGATTTGTTGAGCACTATTTAAAAATTTTATGCTTAATGGATCATTGCGTTGCGAATAGTTTTGCGAAAAATCTTGCAATGAAAAAACACCTGCATTCAGTACATTAATATTGTTAGTAGTCTGCATCAAATAGCCATCAACAGTGCTTCCGAGGCGTAATTTTTTATGCAAAGGAATGGTAACATTGGCTTGCATCAAATGTTCTCTACCATTGTTAATGGTATTGTTTTTAAAATTAAAATCAGAGGAGCTGCTTTTTGAAAACTGATAAGCATCTGCATTGCTGGCGTTAATATTTGATTTTACATCGAATTTGAAAGTGAGCAATTTATTTTTTCTTGCCCTACGAAAATAATCAAAATAAAAATTTGCTTTTTGTTGAGTAGTGTTACGTTGTGTATTGTTCGTTCCTGAATTGATAACAAAATCATTTCGGGTGATGCGGTTAGTAGATTGAAAATTTTTATCAAACAAATTATAAGCGCCGCTAACACCAATTCCCCAATTGCCTACAGTATCAGTTTCTTTAGTATAATTTATATCGGCAGTAAATTCTTTTGCCATACCATTTAGTATTTGCGAACTTTCAGAACGCTGACGAATACTATCATTCACAGGGTTTTCGGAAGTTGATTGGCTAATAGAATTAAATTTATTGTGATTAAATCCTAAGTTGAAACTCACTTTTCTTTTATGGCTAAACTCATTAAAATAAGTAAATGCTACATCCGATTTTTGATTGATGTTTCCTTTCCGTTCGGCATCATCAGCTTGATTATTATAATAAACATATCTACTTAATTTTCCTGTACGCTCTACCCACGAACCACCATGCCAATTGTTAAATCCAAAATCAAAACCTTTGTCGTTTACATTATTGCTGTTGGCTATCAACGACCATTTTCTATCATTCTTAAAACTATTTAATCGTAACCCCGATTCATATCGGTCGTTAGTTCCATAGCCTGCTACGGCATCGCCAAACATTCCAATTCTACTTCCTTTTTTTAATTTCAAATTAATGGTTTTGGTGTTGTCGGGCACTACGCTTCCAGTTTCATCTTTATCATCATACACCTGCACTTTATCAATCATATCAGCTCGTAAATTTTTTGAAACCAAGCCCGGGCTGCTCCCAAAAAAATCTGAACCATCTACCATTATTTTTGATACTTCGCCGCCATTTACTTTTATCGAGCCATCTTTACTTACTTCAAATCCAGGAATTTTTTTAAACATCTGGCTTACATCACTATTGGGTAAAACCTTTAGCCTTGCTGCATTTATCTCAATTGTATCGCCCTTCATCCAAATTAAACCTGCATGTATTTTTATTTCTTTTAATTGATGCGATGATTTTGAAAGTTTGAAATTCTTTTCATCAAATGTCCATTCCCAACCAGCCACAGGCACTTTTTCAGTTTTATCATTATAACCCATTTGGCTGATGATAATGATAATAGAATCTTTCAAATGCAACTCCATGGTGTAATTGCCATTAGGTGTAGTGAAAGCAAAATTAATAAGCGATGTGTCTTGCGCTTTATAAAAGGCAATAGTCACATCTTTCATGGGTAAGCCTGTTGTCGAATCTGTTACACTGCCTTTGAAATTGCGATGAACATTTTGCGAAAAAGAAGTTGAAAAAATAAATAGCAGAATAAAAATGAGGAGTAAGGTTTTTCTCATCAGTCAAAAAGTTTTAAGTTTTAAAATCAACGATTAAAGATTGCGAATATTGTGAAATAAAAAAGAGCATTGACCAAATATCAATGCTCTTTATCAAATATTTTCTGTAAAAACTTATTTACCTAAAACCATTGCCATTGTTTTACCAATATCAGCAGGGCTATCAACCACAGTAATTCCACATTCTCTCATAATCTTCATTTTTGCAGCAGCAGTATCATCAGCACCACCAATAATAGCACCAGCATGCCCCATTCTACGACCTGGAGGCGCTGTTTGCCCAGCAATGAAACCAACCACAGGTTTAGTTCCATTAGCTTTTATCCACATGGCAGCTTCGGCTTCCATTCCACCACCAATTTCGCCAATCATCACAATACCTTTAGTTTCGGGGTCGTTCATTAATAATTCAACTGCTTCTTTTGTAGTTGTACCAATAATTGGGTCGCCACCAATACCAATAGCAGTAGTTACGCCAAGTCCTGCTTTTGCTACTTGGTCGGCTGCTTCATAAGTTAATGTTCCACTTTTTGAAACAATGCCAATAGTTCCTTTTTTGAAAATAAAACCAGGCATAATGCCTACTTTAGCTTCATCAGTTGTAATTACACCAGGGCAATTTGGTCCTATCAATCTTGCTTTTTTCCCTACTAAATAATTTTTAGCTTTTACCATGTCTTGTACAGGTATGCCTTCGGTAATACAAACTATTAATTCAATACCTGCATCAGCGGCTTCCATTATACCATCAGCAGCAAATGCTGGCGGAACAAATATAATTGACACATTAGCACCAGCACCTTTTACAGCATCGGCTACCGTGTTAAACACAGGTCTATCTAAATGTGTAGTACCACCTTTACCAGGTGTAACGCCACCTACTACATTTGTACCGTAAGCAATCATTTGTTCAGCATGAAAACTACCTTCTTTACCAGTGAATCCTTGAACAATAACTTTTGAATTTTTATTTACTAAAACTGACATGTAAGTTTTATGATTTTAATTTTTATAAAAATAATTGGATGGCAAAGTTATACAAAATGATGAGGCTTGCAAGTTGCAAATTCGTTATTTTATAAATTAAATAAATCGTGCCAAATAGCTTGATAAGCAAATAACAATACGGCTACCATTACAGCAAAAATAAGCATAGTAACCATGGGTAACAAAATTCTAAAATTATCAGCTAATACTTTAAAATCGCCACCTAATTTTCCTAAGCGCTTTATAAATAATCTAAATAAAACTACCATTCCGCCAATTGCGATTATTCCGATTAATAAAAAAAGTACTTTTTGTGTATTCATTGCTTGGCAAGGTTCAAAAAAAAAATCTATTTATTTTCTTTTTTATTATTCTAATATCATTTCTTTTTTTACTTAATTATATGAGTATTTAACTTCTATCTTTGCAGTTCAAATTATTTTATGGAATCAAAAAAATGCATCGACTCGTTAACTATTATGACCGAGTTGGTTTTGCCAAATGATAGTAATTTATTGGGCAATTTAATGGGTGGTAGATTGTTATATTGGATGGATATTGCTTCAGCTTTAAGCGCTTCAAAACATGCAAATGCGCAGGTAGTAACGGCTTCGGTAGATAATGTATCGTTTCAACAACCCATAAAATTGGGCAGTGTAATAACCATTGAAGCTAAAGTAACCAGAGCTTTTAAAACATCGATGGAAGTACACATGGTAGTTTATGCTCAAACACTGCGTCATGGAAAAAAAGTAAAAAGCAATGAAGCCTTTTTTACGTTTGTAGCTTTAGATGAAAATGGTTCGCCATTAGATGTATCGCCTGCTATACCCGAAACTGAAGATGAACAAAAATTATATGAAAGTGCTATGCGCCGCAGAGAAGTACGATTAGTATTAGCTGGAAAAATTAAAGTGGATGAAGCTCATGCATTAAAAGCTTTATTCGACAAAACGGTATAAAAAATATAGCTTATTTTATTAGATAAAAGCTAAATTCAAATTGTAAATTCGCATCCCGATTTATTCAAATTATAATTTCAAAAAATAAATGAAACCAATGTTCAACATTTTTGCTGCCGTACTTTTTACAGCAACTATTTCATGCAATCAAACTCAAAAAACAGATACAGTAGCGGTAAAAAAAGATACAGCTTATGTATTTCATGATAATCAGTATAATCAAGCTGCACGATACATTGCAGGCTTATCGCAATTAGAAAAAAATGGTTATGAAGGTTGCGAAAAAAAGCAAGTTTGGATGTCATACAGCCACAAAGTGGATAGCATTTGGGCATCGTATAAAACTAATAGATTAGATGTAATGAATAAATGGTACGATACAGAATTTGGTAAATATCGTCATCAAGAAAAAAATGTTTTTTATCCTTTCAGTGGGCCAGATTGGTTAAATATTTATACCATTTATCCTAATGGCAATAAATATGTATTAGCTGGTTTAGAATTAGTTGGCAACGAAATGCATCCGCAACAATTATCCGAAAATGATTTAGCAAAAGGATTAAACGGTATGCAATCGGGTTTGAAAACATTGATTGAACGTGGTTATTTTATTACCAGCTATATGGGTAAAGATTTTTATTCAACAAAATTTACAGGCGTATTGCCCGTAATTTATTTTTTCTTAGCTCGTACCGATTGTAAAATTATCGACCAACAATTTATTGGATTAGATAAAGATGGTGCTGAACACATTATTGCATCGGGTATGAAATCGGAAGAAAACAAAGGATATACTCGTGGTGTAAAAATTACATTTGTAAATCCTGCTACCAACAAACCTTCAACCATGTATTATTATAGTGGTGATGTAGAAGATAAAGCCATTGCAGCAGGCAATACAGGGTATGTGAATTTTGTAAAAAAGAATTTTAATCAAACTAATACTTTTATAAAAGCGGCTTCGTATTTATTACACACACCAACTTTTAGCACCATGAAAAGTATTGTGTTAGATAAAAGTTCGGTGATATTAATGGATGATAGTGGCCTGCCATTAAAAGCTGTAAATGATGGCAAATGGAATTTAACCTACTATGGCAAATATGTTGGACCTACCAGAGATTTTCCTTACATACACGAAAGCGATAGATTAACTATCTACAAAAAAGATACTGCTACCATTAAATCAATTCCATTTGGCACAGGCTATAAATGGAAATTGAACGAAAGCAATATGTTGTTTTGTGTTAAAAAATAATACAAGCTTGCCAACAAAACTTTCAGTAAATATTAATAAAGTAGCTACGCTGCGCAATGCAAGAGGTGGCAATTTGCCCGATGTAATCAAATTTGCAAAAGATTGCGAAATGTATGGTGCTGAAGGTATTACGGTTCATCCACGACCAGATGAACGCCATATAAGATTTGCGGATGTATATGAATTAAAAAAAATAGTTGCTACCGAATTAAATGTTGAAGGCAATCCTAACGAAAAATTTATTCAATTAATTGAAGCTGTAAAACCGCATCAAACTACATTAGTACCCGATGCCGAACATGTAATTACCAGCAGCGAAGGTTGGGATATTGTAACACACTTTGATTATTTAACGCAATTAATAAATCGATTAAAACAAACAGGTACAAGGGTTTCTGTTTTTATTAATCCTGATATAAAACAAGTTGAAGCCGCTAAAAAAGTGGGTGCTGATAGAATAGAAATATACACTGGCGATTTTGCTCAGCATTATTCTTTATCTAATAAAAATGAATTAATAAAACCTTATGCCGATTGCGCTGCAAAAGCTGCTGAGCTGGGTTTAGGTGTAAATGCAGGGCACGATTTAAGTTTAGAAAATCTTGAATTTTTTAAACAACAAGTAAATCCTTTACACGAAGTTTCGATAGGTCATGCCATCATTTCAGATGCTTTATATTTTGGTATACAAAATACAATTGCGATGTATAAGCGATTGTTGAAATAAGGTTTAAGAAATTGTTCACTACTAAAAATAAATCCCGAAACACATTGCTGCGTTTCGGGATTTTGTATTTTTATTAGCACAATAGCAAATTAGCATATCAGCACATTATCAATTCGCCTTCACCTCATTCACCAATTCACCTAATATTTTTTTAGCATCGCCAAACAGCATTCGGGTTTTGTTGCCATAGAATAATTCGTTATCAATACCGGCGTAACCTTTATTCATACTGCGTTTGTTTACGATTACGGTTTTTGCTTTTTCTACTTCTAATATCGGCATGCCATAAATTGGCGATGCAGGATTTGTTTTAGCAGCAGGATTAACAACGTCATTAGCACCCAAAATCAACACCACATCAGTAGTTGCAAATTCATCATTGGCAGCATCCATTTCTAAAAGTTTATCATATGAAACATCGGCTTCGGCAAGCAATACGTTCATGTGGCCCGGCATACGACCAGCCACTGGGTGAATGGCATATTTTACTTCCACTCCTTTTTCTTCCAATTGTTTTTCCAACTCATGGCAAATGTGTTGAGCCTGTGCCACCGCCAAACCATAGCCCGGCACAATAATTACTTTTTTAGAAAAGCTCATGTTGATAGCTGAATCGCCAACTGAAATTTCTTTAATAGTACCACCGCCTTCGCCAGTGATAGCAGTAGCTCCGCCGCCACCGCCAAACGAACCAATGATTACATTCATCAACGAACGGTTCATGGCTTTGCACATCAGCACCGTTAAAAGTGTACCGGCTGCACCTACCAAAATACCACCAGTCAACATCACTTGATTGTTGTAAAGAAAGCCGCCAAACGCTGCTGCCACACCTGTGAAAGAATTTAAAAGCGAAATTACCACCGGCATATCGGCACCGCCAATAGGCATTACGAACGAGATACCATAGATACAAGCCATACCAAACAACACATACATCATCATGTGGGCATTAGCTACATCGCCATTCATCATAAAAAATGCAACACCAAAAACGGCCACTAAGAAAAATAAGTTGAAGAATGTTTGTCCTTTGAAACTGTAATCGCCAAGGTTGCCATTCAGTTTTAAAAATGCAATTACCGAACCTGCAAATGAAACCGTACCGATTATTAATCCTAATAAAATAATCAACGCATGACCTGTCATTAATGTGCCGCCAGTTGATTCGGTAATATGAATCAAATGCCGAAACTCAATGATACCAATCAAACCGGCACAGATACCACCCATACCATTGAAGATAGAAACCATTTGTGGCATGGCCGTCATTTGTACTTTTTTGGCTGAAACAGTTCCGAGAATTGTTCCGATTACCATTCCACCAAAAATCCACATCAGGTTGCTCACATGAGAAACTTCGCCGGCATCGTTTGTAAATTCATACAAAAAGATAGTGCCGAAAATAGCGATAGCCATACCTACGGCGGCCACCCAGTTGCCTTTACGGGCTGTTTCGGGTTTCGATAACATTTTTAAGCCGATGATAAAACCAAGGCTTCCGATTAAGTAACAAATGTTTAAGAGTGCAGAATTGCTCATTATTTATTTTCGATTTTTGATTTATGATTTTCGATTTTTTTAACCGCAGAGAACGCTGAGAAAATACAACGCAGAGTTCGCTGAGTTTTTGCTTTGCGTTCTTTGCGTATTTACTTTGCGACCTTTGCGGTTAAGTCATTCATTCATTTTTTTTAATCTTTTAACCGCAGAGAACGCTGAGAAAATACAACGCAGAGTTCGCTGAGTTTATAATCCGTTTACTATTCTTTTTATTCCTTCTTTTAAAACAGCCACATTAAAATTTATTAAAAGTCCCAACTTATAATTTCCCAACTTCATATATGTAAGTGTTTGAGCCAAATGAACATCGCTTAATGCTTCTACACTTTTCAATTCAATCACTACTTTATTTTCTATTAATAAATCGATTCTATAGCCACAATCTAATTTTACTTCTTCAAAAATTAACGGCATTGGCTTTTCCTTTTCTACATACAAGCCTGCCTTATTAATTTTATAAAACAAACATTCTTTATAAGCACTTTCTAACAACCCTGGTCCTAATACCTTATGAAGCTCAATCGCTAAGCCAATTACTCTTGTTGATATTTCATTTTCTGTCATAACTCTTGCGACCTTTGCGTTGTATTTTCTCAGCGTTCTCAGCGGTTAATTTTTATCCCACTCTTTATCTTCTTCACTATCCCAATCTCTTGCCAGCACAGGCATCGAAGCAGCATACGGCACTATATCTTCATTCACCCAATTTATTTTTTCTTCTTCCTCGGCTGGCAAAATAATTATCTCTACTCGTTTTGAAATAAAAGAAGCCGGCAACTTTACATGAAGTTGGTTGTTTTTAACATCCACTATTTGGCGTATTGCTTGCATTTTATTTTTATTTCTTTTTCTTAAACAGCTCCAACATTCTATCTGTTACTACAAAGCCACCCACCACGTTTAGCGTACCAAACACTACGGCTAAAAAGCCAAGTATCATTACTAAATAATCATCGGGTTGTGCTTTGCCCATTACTATTATTGAACCAATAATTACCACACCATGTATGGCATTAGCACCACTCATCAGTGGTGTGTGTAAAATGGTGGGTACTTTTTCAATTACTTCGATACCTACGAAAATTGAAAGTACGATGATGTACAGCATTCGTACGTTTACATCTTGCGAAAAAAGTTCGGTTAGAAATTCCATTTGTTTAATTTTTTAGAACACGGATTTAACTGATGTAACAGATAATCACCGATAAATTCTTGTTCTGATTTTTAATTATTTATTTTATTGAAACTGCATTGAAGAAATAATGATTGAATAAAAAATCTGTTTTATCTATCCAATCCATCTAATCCGTGTTCTATGAATTTGCTACTTTCTCATTCGTAACATTGCCACCATGCGTTACACAAGTGCCTTTCACCAAATCATCTTCCCAATTCAAATTAATAGCACCTTCTTTATCAATAATCAGTTTTAAGAAATTGATTAAATTTTTGCCATACAATTTACTTGCGTCCATGGCAGTATCTGAAGCTAAATTACTGTTGCCAATAATTTTAACACCGTTGGCACTTATTACCGTTTCTCTATCTTTTGTAAAAGCACAATTTCCACCAGTTGATGCCGCCAAATCAATCACCACACTACCCGGCTTCATAGCTTCCACAGTTGCTTGCTCAATTAACAAAGGAGCTTTTCGTCCCGGAATTTGAGCCGTAGTAATTATAATATCAGCTTTTGAAGCATGCTCGTGAATCTTTGCTTTTTGGCGTTTGATAAAATCCTCTGTTTGTTCAACGGCGTAACCACCAGCTTTCGAGGCATCGGCAGCACCTTCAACTTCAATAAATTTTGCACCCAAGCTCATTACTTCTTCTTTCACGGCAGGTCGAGTATCAAACGCTTCAACCTGTGCACCTAATCTTTTTGCTGTAGCAATAGCTTGCAAACCGGCAACACCAGCACCCAACACCATCACTTTAGCAGGTGTAATAGTACCAGCAGCCGTCATCATCATAGGGAACATTTTTGGGTAGTGCGTAGCGGCTAACACCACCGCTTTGTAACCTGCAAGGTTGGCTTGGCTCGAAAGTACATCCATTGCCTGCCCACGAGTTGTTCGTGGAATCATATCCATACTGAAAAGCGTAATGCCTTTGTCGGCAATCGTTTTCATTTTAGCAGCATTAAACAGTGGCAAATATTGCCCAACGAGGATTGCACCGTTTTTTAATTTATTGAAATCGGCTTCTTCTACACCATTAATACTGATTACAATATCCGATTGTGAAAGTATTTCATCACGAGACGAAATTTTTGCACCAGCGGCTGTATAGTCAGCATCAGAGGTAGAGGCATTGTTTCCAGCGCCTTGTTCTACAGCAATTTGAGTATTTAATTTAATGAAAGCGGCGGCGCTTTCGGGTAAAACAGCCACACGATTTTCGGGGGCTTGTTCTTTAAGGATTCCTATTGTCATTTCTTAGTGGGGAAGAGGATTAAAAAAGATTTGCAAACGTAATTCATAAATTTTAAAATCACAACATTTTATATGCTATTGCTTCATAAATGTTAAAAAAATAAATGAGCTTTCTATTTCTTGGTAGATAGAAATATGAATTGTACATTTGCCGTTCAAAAATAAACCAAAAATAAATATTAATTAAAAATGAAAAAAATTAAATTTTTCGCCTTTGCTGTAATGACAGCTTTATCAATTTCAACAGTTACCTATTTCAACTCTTGTAAAAAAGATCCTTGTAAAGATGTAGTTTGTAACAATGGTGGTACTTGTGTAGATGGTACTTGTTCTTGTACTTCAGGTTATGAAGGTGCAAATTGTGAAACAGAAACTAGATCAAAATATGTAGGTGAATATACAGGTAATGGAACTGATAATGCAACTCCATCTAGTTCTTACACTTCTTGGCATTTTAAATATTCATTAAAAGGAACTGTTGCTTCTGATATGACAATGGATATCCAAGATCAAAACAGAACATTTACTTTATCAATGCCAATAGTATTAAATTCTGCTTCTACTGGATTTACTATTACTTCAACTACAAATGGTGGCTTTACTTATACAGGTAGTGGTACTATTTCAGCTTCAACTTCTGCAGTTACATTAATTGAACATGATAATACAGCTAATACTACTTTAACTTATACTTTCTCTAATTTAGTTAGATAATTCAATAATCTCATTAAATAAAAAGACCTGCTTAGAATTTCTAAGCAGGTCTTTTTTATATTAGCTAATTAATAATAGATTATTTCTTATCAGCTTTACTATGTAAACCACCTTTACCGATATTTCCATTATCTGTTTTTACATTGCTTTGGTCAGATTTACCATGTAAACCTGTACTACCAACAGAACCAGCATCTTTAGTTCCATCAGCTTTACTATGCAAACCACCTGTTTTGATATCAGATGCTTTAGTTTCAACCTTTTTAATAACTGCTTTTACAGCATGATGAACTACACCTTTTTTAGCATGTTCCATTATAACTTTAGCGCTATCCATAGCAGCAGTCATAATTTCATCATCGCAAGCCTTTTGCATTTTTTCAATTTCAGGTTTTGCTAATTCAGCCGCTGTTGAATCAATAGTGTGTTGAACTTTAGCTGCATCTTGTGTATTGTTGGGTTGGCAAGCTGCAAATACTAACATGCCACCTAATACGATATATGATATTTTTTTCATGATATTAATTAATGTTTTTTGAAGTTAAAATTAAATGTGTTTAGCTTCTTTTGTAGCTGTTACAATAGAATCAGCTTTAGCCATTACTTCAGTTTTTTTGCGTTCTTCACAATTTTTACTGATGTCTTCTTGTGCTTTTACCATTAAAGCTTGTTTAGTGCTATCAATCTTTTTGTCTAACTCAGCACCTACTATAGCAGCAGGACCTTGGTTGCATGAAGCAATAGCACCAATCATCATAGCGCCAATTGCAAAAGTTAAAATTTTGTTCATTGTTATTTTTTTTATTTTATTTTAAAACGAGTGCAAATATACAATCCACTTTTTATTTATCATCTAATTATTGTTAAAAGCTTTCCAAGTTCAAATAACAAGTTTATTGAAATGAAATTATCTTTGTAGTACATGACAACAGAAGCAATAATTTTAGCAGGTGGATTAGGAACTAGGTTAAAAAGGTTGATTAAAAATGTTCCTTTAGTTAAATAGGGTGTAGTTAAACAAATTTAAAATTGAAATTATGAAATCGATTATTACAACATTAGTATTTATCGTTATCTCATTTTCAGTATCTGCAAACAATTATTACTTTGCCAAATCTGGTAGTAACACAAATTCAGGTACTAACTCAAATCAGCCATGGAGAACTTTTTCAAAATTAGGTTCGATTACACTATTGCCAGGTGATACAATTTTCATAAATGGTGGCGATACTATTCGTGGGCAGTTAAATGTAGTGCAAAGTGGTACTGCTAATCATCCAATTGTATTTACTTCATTTGGCAATGGTAAAGGAATTATTAGCGGTGCTGAGGTGGTAAATAATTGGACAAAAGTTGGTACCACAACAATTTATACAGCTTCGTTTTTCGGAAGTATAAAATCTTTTTTTATTAATCACAAAGAACAAACATTAGCTCGGTATCCTAATGAACATCAATATTTGCAAGTAGATTCAGCGCAATTATCATATTTGAAAGATGCTGATTTGATTACCCTACCCACTAATTATTTTACAAATACCAAAGTATGTGTTCATACAGCACAATGGTGTTGGGAAAAAACTGGTATTCAAAATCTAACATCTAATAAACTAAATTATACTAGTTCACTTACACTAGCTGCTTTACAGAAATATGGTTATTTTTTATATGACAATATCAATTTGCTTGATACGATAGGCGAATGGCAATATTCAACTTCAACAGGCGTATTAAATTATTTTTCAAATAATTCATTTAATCCCAATAATGCATATTGTGAAGTAAGTGAATATAGTAATGGAATCAATTTTATTGGTAGTCAGTCGTATGTTTCTATTTCGAATTTAGTTTTTGATAAACAAACTAATGCAGGAATAATGATTGGTTCGGGTTGCAAAAACGTTGTAATTTCTAATTGTGAATTTTATCGACAATACAATTATGGTGTTCAAATAATGGGTAAAAATCACATAATAAATAATTCTATTTTTCAACAAATAGATGGACATGGAATTGATATAGGATCATCAAAATCTGAGATACATCACAATAATTTTAAAAATATTGGTCAGTTCAGAAATGGTGGCATTGGCGGTCAAACTAATCTTTCTGCAATTGCTGTTAACTTTGTTGATAGTAATTATTTGCACCATAATATAATTGATAGTACAGGCTATTGTGGTATTTCAAGCGATGGGAATGGAAACATAATTGAAAGAAATATTGCATCACATTGTATGCTGTTAAACAATGATGGAGCTCCATTCAAGGCATTCGGCAACCTTTCTAAAAATCAAATATTTAAAAATAATTTTGCTTTAAACACATTTGGCAATAAGGAAGGAACTTATAATGGACAGTTTAAAACACCAGCATTTTACTTTGACAACTACACTCAATCTTGTACATTAGAAAATAATACATCTTATAATGTTCCCGGAACAGGTATTTTTTTAAATGCTGCATCGCATGATAATATTGTTAAAGGCAATGTGATTTATGGTGGTGATTTTTGTTTGAATATAAATGGCAGCCAACAAATGCCAGCGCCTATTACAGGTGGAGAAGTAAAACATAATGTATTTTTTGCATTACAAAATAATGATGTTTGTTTTAGGCAAGTAGATTATACAAATGCATTTAATTTTGGGAGTAATGATTCAAATTATTTATGGCAAGGGTTTGATACAACTCATGTAGGATTTAGAATTGTAGGAACAACACCTACTTTTTATAATTTTAAAAATTGGCAAGCTATTACAAATGGTGATTTACATAGCAAAAATGCATTTGTAAATTTAAATGTATCCACATTCACATCAACATTATTAATGAATCAAACCGATAATATTTCTAAGATAAATTTAGGTGACACTATCTATTTAGATTTAGATAGTAATATAGTTTGCGGTAATATTGATTTACCACCATTTACATCAAAGGTTTTGCTAAACACCCATCAACATATTTTTTGTGCATTTGGTGTAAATGATTTAATGGATATTAATCCAACATTCAACCTGTATCCAAACCCATGTGGTCAAATATTAAATATTGATGCTTTGCAAAAAATTGATAACTATAGTATTGAAATTTTTGATGTGGTGGGTAAAATTTATAAAGTAATTGTATCCAACTATAAAACAGAATTGAATATCAATGTGGCCGACTTGAATGCTGGTTTATACTTTATTAAATGCAATAATTTTGTAAAGAAATTTGTAAAAGAATAATTTTAAAATTGTACCATAAATTATATTTGTTTTTAAAACTTAACTATGACAACAGAAGCAATAATTTTAGCAGGCGGATTAGGAACAAGATTAAAAAGCTTGATTAAAAATGTTCCAAAATCAATAGCACCAGTAGCTGGTCGACCTTTTTTGTATTATGTTTTAAAACAATTAAAGCAGCAAAAAATAGAAAGATTAATTTTTTCGTTGGGCTATAAACACGAAATGATTGAAGAATATTTGTGGGAGTGGGGCGATGAATTTGAAATGGCTTTTGCCATTGAAGATGAACCCTTGGGTACAGGCGGTGGCTTACGTGATGCGGCTGAAATGATGAATCAACAAAATGCATTTGTGCTAAATGCAGATACATTTTATGATGTTGATTTGGCATTGATGGATAAGCAACATCAACAATTACAATCGCATTTAACAATAGCTTTAAAACCCATGAAAAATTTTAATCGCTATGGAATTGTAGAGATTGATGCAGATAAAAATATTACTGGCTTTAAAGAAAAACAACAAACTGCCGAAGGCTTGATTAATGGTGGCATTTACTTGATGAATAAAAGTATCATGACGGATTTTAAATTTCCTAAAAAATTTAGTTTCGAAAAAGATTTCTTAGAAACACACTATAATTTTTTACAGTTTCATAGCTTTGTGAGCGATACCTATTTCATTGATATTGGTGTACCCGAAGATTTTGAAAAAGCAAATATCGAATTA
>JBEEMV010000249.1:0-2592 GCA_041192505.1 Bacteroidota bacterium | reverse complement strand
ATATTTATATTCTTATAAGATATAATATTTTATTATTCTTTTTCTGTAAAAAACTATGAAAGTTGCTGTAATTAATTTTTCTGGGAATGTGGGTAAAAGCACTATTTCTGCTCATTTACTTCACCCTTATATGGGCAACTGTCCAATATTTTCAGTTGAATCATTAAATATAGATACCGCAGCTGATGGTATGGAAGTAGAAAGAATTCGAGGTAAAAAATTTGGTGATTTACAAGAACAATTATTAGTTTTAGATACAGCAATTATTGATATTGGTGCTTCAAATGTTGATGATTTTCTAAAAATGATGGCAAAGTATCATGGTTCACATGAAGATTTTGATTATTTTTTAATCCCTGTAGTAAAAGAAAAAAAGCAGCAAGCAGATACCATTAATACGATTCGTTCATTAGCAGGAATGGGTATACCTGCAAAAAAAATAAAAATAGTTTTTAATAAATTAGAATCAGATGATATAGTTGAAGAAGAATTTAGTGCAATATTTGGTTTACATCACCTTGAAAAAAATTTTACTTTAATGCCACAAGCAGTTATTTATTACAATGAAGTTTTTGAAAAAGTAAAAGTAATTGGTAAATCAATTTCTTCAATTTTAGCTGATAGTACAAACTATAGACAAAAGCTCAGAGATACAGATAATATGCATGAAAAAGAAATTTGTGTAAAAATGATTGCAATTAAACGATTAGCAATTTCTGCCCAGCATAATTTAAATGATGTATTCGCTTTATTATTCAAGGGTAAATAATAATATGGAACGTAATACGAAAGAAGCACTAATTGCCCAGTTACTGGGTGAAATAGATGGTATATTGCATAAACTAGATAAAACTAGTAAACATTTAATTACTCAACAAAAAGAGTTGAGTTATTTATTAATTAAATTACATGAAGATATTTTGGCAAAAAAGTCTTTACAAGAGCAACAAAATTGGCGTTATTGCTTGAGTTGGGCTTTTGGTTTGCTATGTATAAATTTATTATTTACTTGGCTAATTATTTATATTATGAAATAATTTTACAAATAAATATGAAAACAATGAACTTTTATATTCTATAAAACACAAAAAGGCGTAAACATTAAAATTAGGAGCATAATATGCCAGATGGAGTACTACCCGCAGCCACGATAACAAATGCAACATCTCTTGCAATGTTGGCTTTGCAAACAGCAGAAACAGTTAAAGATATGGCAACTGATACTATGGCTACAATCTTAAATCAAGATACAGCACAGAATCAGGCACAGCAACAAGTAGAAGTTGCTATCAATAAAAAGTATACAGAGATGATTACTACTGCAGTATAAATCTCAAATACTGTATTTACAGTGTGCATTTCACGAAAAAAGTACCCTAGAGGTACTTTTTTTATATATACTGTTCTTATGTACTATCATTCTATAGTTAAAATAAATATTCTTTTAATTTGATTACAAAATTGATAGATAAATCAATAAAAATACTAAAATAATATATTGAAATATTTAATAGTATAAAAATCATCTTAAATAAGATTATTAATAGCTAGTGTATAAACCTTAAAGTAATCTATAGGTCTCAACTATGTCCTTAGTAAACAAGCTTACCCAGCTTGCTCAAGCTGCCTCAAAAAAAATGGAAGTTGTTGCAGCTTTTATGGTTGTAGCAATTGTTTTCATGATGATTCTACCATTACCAATTGTTTTGGTAGATATTCTTATTGCTATAAATATCTCTATTTCATGTATTTTGGTAATTATATCTTTATATTTGCCTGGTCCACTTGCGTTTTCCACATTTCCAGCTGTATTGCTTCTTACAACATTATTTAGGCTAGCTTTAGAGGTATCAACAACTCGTTTAATTTTATTGAACGGTGATGCAGGGCATATTGTGGAGGCTTTTGGTAACTTTGTGGTAGGTGGTAATTTAGTTGTAGGTCTTGTAATATTTTTGATTTTAACAGTAGTTCAGTTTTTAGTAATTACCAAGGGTTCTGAGCGTGTTGCTGAGGTATCAGCTCGTTTTACCTTAGATGCTATGCCTGGTAAACAAATGTCGATTGATAATGACTTACGTTCAAATGTAATTAATGGGGATGAGGCACGTAAAAGACGTAATGATTTAGCAAAAGAAAGTCAGTTATTTGGTGCGATGGATGGAGCAATGAAGTTCGTAAAAGGAGATTCAATCGCAGGGATAATTATTGTTGCAATTAACTTGCTTGGTGGTGTTGCAATTGGAGTTTTACAAAAAGGTTTGCCTGCTAGTGAAGCCTTAAAGAAATATGCGATTTTAACCATTGGTGATGGATTAATTGCACAAATTCCTGCAATTTTAATTTCATTATGTGCGGGTATGATTATTACTCGTGTATCAAATAGTTCATCAGGCGGTGTTGCTTCAGAGACGAATGTTGGTAAGGAAATTTTAGAGCAAGTATTTGGTCAACCTCGTTCTTTATACATAGCAGCTGCAACTATGTTGATGTTTGCGGCAATTCCTGGTATGCCATGGATGGTATTTATTGGTTTAGCTCTTATTACTTGTGGAATTGCATATTTTTCAAATCGTATTAAAAATTCTACAG
>JBEEMV010000248.1:0-7510 GCA_041192505.1 Bacteroidota bacterium | reverse complement strand
CACTCAAAACAATGAAACTGTTATTTGTAAAACAGAAGATTTTAAAAATAATGGTAAGATAAAATTTGCCACACAATCAGGTCCAATGTTGTTGGTAGATAGCAATATTCATTCTGCTTTCACTGCTAATTCAAAGAATTTGAATGTCAGAAATGGTGTTGGTATTTTGCCAAATGGAAATATCTTATTTGCCATTTCAAAACAAGAAATCAACTTCTATGATTTCGCTAATTACTTCAAAAAAATGGGCTGCAAAAATGCTTTGTACTTAGATGGTTTTGTTTCAAGAATGTATTTACCCTCAAAGAATATCGAACAAATGGATGGTAAATTTGGAGTAATGATTGGCGTAACTAAATAAAAAATGACACGTTTTAAATTACTTATAATAGCTGCATTTCTCCTCCTCCCATTCTGCCTCATCAGTGATTGGCTAATTCATCAGCATTATTTTTTCAAACAAGAATATTGGGGTGTGTATGATAATTGGGTGCATGGAATAATTGCTGTGTTGATTGCTTTTCCATTGTTTGTATCAGAAAAGTTTGGCGAACCTTTGAGGTTCGCCAAACTTGTACAAAATGCTGTAGTTGTATTTTTAATTGCATCGCTTCTCGATTTAGACCATTTTGCTGTCAACTTTTCTTTTTCGTTAACCAAAGCAATTTCACTTCCGATGCGACCAATCACTCACAGTTTGCTTTTTGCAACATTGATGAGTGCTGCATTTTTCTTCATCACAAAAAATAAAAAATGGACTTGGCTGATTTTTGCAGCCATAGTATCGCATGTGGTTCGTGATGCTTATGGTGGTGGCACTCCAATTTTTTATCCAGCAAAAATTTCGATGATTCCTTACTGGAGTTATTTGGTGAGTGAATATTTATTAATAATTTCATCATTCTTAATTTCTAAAATTATAAACAATGAAAAACGACAACGACAATTTTTTTGATGATGAATTAAACGAAGACGATGAATTAAATGAAGACGATGATGATATGGATGACGAAGAAATCGGAAAAGAAATAGAAAACGAACGCAGAACATTACGCAATCTACCAGTTTACAAACAAGCCAAACGATTGATGGAATTGGTGTTGGCATTAGTTGATGCCATTGATGACGACCATGAAATGAAATCAGCTACCGACATTATGTTGCAAGATGTGATGATGCTTTGCCCAAAAATAGCAGGTGCTCATGGCTGCGATGTTTATCAAGCTAAAATTGAAAATGCAATGCTCATTCGCTATCATGCAAAGAGTTTGTATTTGCAATATCACACCTTAAAAATGTTCAAACTTTGCGATGATAATTACGCCGAATTAATCCGAAATGAATCTATCATTTTTAGAAACCTATTTTTAGAATGGGTTGCCACTTTCGACAAATCAACTGATGAAGATGATGAATGGGGGAATTTTTATTTTGAAGTTTAATAAAATTATACCCTGCAATCTTAAAGTAAAATTTTAAAATTGCAGGGTAAAATTATTTCAAAAAAACATCTAACGAATTAACTGTAATGCCTTTTTGTAGTTTATAATTAATGTTATTGCCAGCTACAATAATAGTGGCTTTGGCTAAAAGCAATCTATCATTCCGCACCTACGGCGCTAAAGAGTTTGGTGGTATTTTATTTTTCTATTAATAGTGCACTCCTAATAGAGTTGAATACAACTACATTTTTAAAAATCTTAGTGGTTCATAACAAATTGCCTATTTCCAAATTCATTTCTTCAGTTTCAAAAAATTTTCAAAAGCAATTATTACTTTTGGCTTCCCTAAATAAAAATCAAATTTACTATGCCCCATATTTTAATTGTTGATGATGAAAAAGCTATTCGTAAATCGCTTCGTGATATTTTAGAATACGAAAAATACACAGTTGAAGAAGCAGGCGATGGTGCCGAAGCCATTAAATTGATAAAAAACAATGCCTACGATTTAGTATTGTGTGATATTAAAATGCCTAAAAAAGATGGCTTAGAAGTGTTGGAAGAGGCTATGGAGTTGAATCCTGATTTGCCTTTTGTGATGATAAGCGGTCATGGTAATGTTGAAACTGCTGTTGAAGCAGTAAAAAAAGGAGCATTTGATTTTATTAGCAAACCACCTGATTTAAATCGTTTATTAATCACACTTCGCAATGCATTAGATAAACAAAACTTGGTAACACAAACTAAAGTTTTAAAACGCAAGGTTACCAAAACCCGTGATATCATTGGCGATTCGAAAGCCATTAAAAAAATAAAAGACACTATTGAAAAAGTAGCTATAACCGATGCCCGTGTATTGGTAACTGGCGAAAACGGTACTGGCAAAGAGTTAGTGGCAAGATGGTTACACGAAAAAAGTAATCGCCATAATGGTCCAATTGTAGAAGTAAATTGTGCAGCCATACCAAGTGAGTTAATTGAAAGCGAATTATTTGGTCATGAAAAAGGAGCATTTACATCAGCTATAAAACAACGCATTGGCAAATTTGAACAAGCACAAGGCGGCACTTTATTTTTAGATGAAATAGGCGATATGAGCCTTTCGGCACAAGCCAAAGTGTTAAGAGCTTTGCAAGAAAATAAAATTACTCGTGTTGGTGGCGATAAAGATATTCCTGTTGATGTTCGTGTAATAGCGGCTACCAATAAGGATTTGGTAAAAGAAATTGAAAAAAATACTTTCCGTGTAGATTTATATCATCGCTTAAGTGTAATATTAATTCATGTGCCTTCGCTTAACGAACGTACAGATGACATTCCATTAATTGCCGAAAAATTTGTGAATGAAATTTGCGAAGATTATGGTATTCCACGAAAAATAATTACACCAAAAGGAATGCATGCTTTACAAAGCATTCAATGGAATGGGAATATTCGTGAGCTACGAAATGTAATTGAGCGATTAATTATTTTAAGCGATCAAAAAATAACGGATGAAGATGTAGATACTTATGTAATTGGTGGCAGAGCCAAAGCTAATTCGTTAGAAGATATTTACGAACGCTATGAAAAATTTCAAGATTTTAAAGATTACATGGAGCGATTATTTATCGAACATAAATTACAAAAAAATGGTTGGAATGTAACCAAAACGGCTGATGAGATTGATATTCAGCGCAGTCATTTATACAACAAAATTGAGAAGTACGATTTAAAAAGAGAATAACAACAATAGACCTCTTCGGAAAATACCATTCTTCTCTGTTGGTCAAAGACTCCGTATTTATCGGAGAGAAGATAAAGATGAGGTCATTAATAAGCATTTTTCGAAGAAATCTAATCTAAAAACAAACATATTATGCTATCACATTTTTCGCTTCGCAAGTTTTTTGCCATCTGTTTAATTGCTATTGCAACTACTTCTTTTTCGGCTTGTAATTTATTAGCTGATAAAGATGCATTTCAAAAAATATTAGTTAAAACTGCTGAAGACATGAACAAATCTTGTCCGCAAACAATTGATGCTGAAACTCGATTAGATAATTTGGTAGCATTGCCCAATGAATTGCAGTATAATTATACATTAGTAAATTATGCAAAAGCCGATTTGAATGTAAAAACATTTGAAGATAATATGCGCCCAATTATTTTAAATTCGGCTAAAACAAACCCCGATTTAAAAATATTTAGAGATAATAAAACCACGTTAACTTATAACTACAAGGATAAAGAAGGTGTATTTGTAACTAAAATTTCAGCTACCGAAAAAGATTATATCACTACCAAATAATTTTATGATAAAAAGAATTTCGATAATTTTTACTACCATTTTTATTGCTCAATTTTTTTATGGTTGTACGCAAGTGCCCATCACAGGCAGAAAGCAAATGAATTTATTGCCCGAAAGCCAAATGATGAGTTTAGCATTAACCAGCTATTCTGATTTTTTAAAACAAAATAAAGTAGTTAGTGGCTCGGCTGATGCACAAATGGTGCAACGTGTAGGGCAACGTATTGCTACCGCTGTTACAAAATATTTAGCCAAGAAAAAAAATACACAACGCATAGCAGGGTATAAATGGGAATTTAATTTGGTAGATAATAAAGAGATGAATGCATGGTGTATGCCCGGCGGCAAAGTAGTGGTATACAGTGGTTTGCTACCTGTTACACAAAATGAAAATGCGTTGGCAGTGGTATTAGGTCATGAAATTGCACATGCTATTGCAAGGCATGGTAATGAACGTATGAGCGAACAATTGGCTTTGCAATTAGGCGGCGTAGGCTTACAAGTGGCTATGAGCAGCCAACCACAGCAAACACAAAATTTATTCAATCAGGCTTATGGCATAGGTTCGGCGGTGGGTGTGGCTTTGCCTCATTCACGTAAACAAGAAACCGAAGCCGATGAAATGGGATTAATTTTTATGGCTTTGGCAGGTTACAATCCACATGAAGCTACTCCTTTTTGGCAACGTATGAAAAGTATGACGGGCAATAACAAGCCGCCAGCGCTGTTAAGCACACATCCAAGCGATGAAACAAGAATTAACAATATGAAAGTTTTTGTACCAAAGGCCGAGGCTTATGTAAGAACTTATGGCGTTTTAGCAAATTAAAATGAATGGCTCAGTTTTTCAAAAATATTTATGGTGTAATTTTTTATATCGCCATCATGATAGTTTTTATCCCTTTGATGCCCATCATTTGGATATTGTTATCATTTGAAAACGCATACCGAACAGTTCATTTTTTTAGAATTTGGTGGGCAAAAATTTCGTTGTGGTTATGCTTTTATATTTACAAAGTTAAATGGGACGAAAAGCTAAATAAAAAACAGAATTATGTAGTTTGCTTTAACCACACTTCGCATTTAGATATTTTACTTTTGTTCGTAGTTTTAAATCCATTATTTATTCGGTTTATGGCAAAAGCCGAGTTAGGTAAAATTCCAATATTTGGTAAATTTTTTACTACCATCGATTTTAGTGTAGATAGAAACGATTCAGATGATGCCCGTAAAGCCTACCTTAGAGCCGATAAAGCTTTAAACGATGGACATTGTATTGCCATTGCACCCGAAGGTGGCACATCTAAAAATCCACCACATTTAAAACCATTTAAAAGCGGCGCTTTTAGATTAGCTATCGAACATAAAGTACCAATTTTGGTGTTAACATTTTATGATAATTGGCGAATATTACCCAGCACAGGCAAGCGCCAAGGCTGGTGTATGAGCCGTATTCATGTTCATCAACCCATCGAAACTAAAGATTTAAAACCCGAAGATTATAAAATGCTAAGCGATAAGGTTCGAAATTTATTGCAAACAGATTTAGAAAAAAGATTTCCAAATGCTTTTAAATCTTAAAACACCGTTCATTTTTTTATTTACCACATAGAAAAATAAAACACAAAATTATAGAGCAATTCTACTATGTGATTTGCAAAGCAACTATGACGGTTTAGCTTTATAGTTTTAACAGAGGATGATAACATCAACCATGGGTAAAACAGTCTCTAAACTAAATCTATTTTAATAATCAATTATCTATGTGCCTATGTGGTTTATAATTATTATTTTTAACAGTCTATAAATAAATGAAAAAAACAATTACCCTTATCGGTTCGGGCAATGTGGCTACACAATTAGGTTTGGCGTTGCAACGCAATGATTTTGTGATTCATCAAGTAGTAAGTAAAAGTTTAGTTAATGCTAAAAAACTAGCCAACAAATTAAATTGTAAAGCCTTTAATTCGATTGAAAAAACAACACCCACCGATATTTATTTAATAGCCGTAAATGATGATGCTATACAAATTGTAGCTCAACAAATTCATCAATTAATAAAAAACAATACTGCAAAAAAGCCTTTGTTGATGCATACTTCGGGGTCGGTAACTGTAGATGTTTTGAAAAATAAAAATTGTGAATGTGGTATTTTATATCCTTTGCAAACCATTAAAAAAAATGAAGCTGTTGATTTTATAAATGTGCCTATCATTTATTTTAGTGAAAATAAAACAACATTAAAATCAATACAAGCAATTGCCCAAAAGCTAAGTAATAATAGTATTAAATTAAACGATGAACAGCGTATGGCATTGCATATTGCAGCCGTATTTACCAATAATTTTACCAACCACATGGTAGCAATTGCACAATCAATTTGCAAAAAAAATAAAATCAGTTTCGAATTATTACAGCCATTATTAGCCGAAACTTTAGAAAAATTAAAAACTAAAAAAGCTGCCGAAGTACAAACAGGACCTGCCAAACGAAACGATAAAGCCACAATTAATAGGCACTTGCAATTTTTAAAAACCTTATCCGAACAAAAAGTTTATACTGCTGTTACCAATAGTATTATACAACAATGAAAAAAATAATAGTAGCAGGTGGTAGCGGTTTTTTAGGAAAATCAATAATAGATTTTTTTGATAAAACCGAATATGAATTTGTGATTTTAAGCAGAAATAATTTTGCAATAAATAATAAAAATTGCCGAGTAAAAATATGGGATGGTAAAAATATAGGCGATTGGAGCAATGAGTTAGAAGGCGCTGAAGCGGTTATAAATTTATCGGGCAAATCAATTAATTGCAGATATACCGATGCCAATAAAATTGAAATTTTAGCTTCCAGAATTGATAGCACAAATGCAATTGGCAATGCTATTTTAAATTGCAAAAATCCACCCAAAGTATGGATGAATGCTTCATCGGCTACGATGTACGAATATACCGAAACTGAAAATCAAACAGAAGATTGCAAAAAATATAACGATGATTTCTCTACACATGTATGCATGGAGTGGGAAAAAGCATTGTATCATTTTGAAACAAAAAATACAAGAAAAATAGCCTTACGAATTTCGATAGTGTTGGGCAAAGATGATGGTGTATTTACCCGATTAAAAATGCTTACTCAATTTGGCTTAGGTGGTAAACAAGGCAACGGAAAGCAGTATGTAAGTTGGATTCATATAACAGATTTTTGTAGATGTATTGAGTTTTTTATGAACCAACAAATTACTAATGGCGCTTATAATCTTTGTACACCAAACCCTATTAGTAATGAAATATTGATGAAAACTTTTAGACAAAAAATGAACATTCCTTTTGGTATTCCTTCGCCAAAACTTATGTTAGAATTTGGTGCTTTATTAATTGGAACTGAGCCTGAATTAGTTTTAAAAAGTAGAAGGGTAGTACCTAAAAAAATAATGGATGAAGGATTTAAATTCCTTCACCCATCAATTGATAGTGCTATTAAAAGCTTGTTATAGAATGTTTAGTCGTTTTTAGTTTCAATGAATGATTCATCAGTTAAATACAATGAATAAATACCATGTGTAGACGTTAATTTTTGAAATTTCCATTGCGATACTTTTTTAGGATCGATGCTTACTAATTTTCCATCTTTTTCTAAAATTATTTTTTTAATTACGCTTATATCATTTCCCATTTCTTTGTTGTGAATAGATTCGTTTGCTACTTTTTCTGTATAAATACTCATGCCCATATTTTTCTGAAAATCAAATTATATAATTGCATCGCCTTTTAAA
>JBEEMV010000247.1:0-4647 GCA_041192505.1 Bacteroidota bacterium | reverse complement strand
GGTTTGTGGTCTAATCGTGCATACGATTCACGGTCTTTATAACCATCTTCAATTTCAGCAATATCGCCCAAGCGAACAATGTTGCCTTGCCCACCTTTAAAGGTCATGTTTCTAATATCTTCAATTGTTTTAAACTCACCACTGATACGAAGTGTACGGCGTAAATTATTTACATTTACATCACCACCACTCACACTCATGTTGTTGTATTTCAACTGCGCTTCAATATCGCTAAGGCTTACATAAGCCGATTGCGATTTGTATAAATCAACATTCACTTTCACTTCTCTATCCAATGCACCAATGATATCGCAACGAGTAATTTCTTTGTTCGTTTCAATTTTATCTTTCAAATCATCAGCAAATTGTTTCAATTTGGTAGCATCATAATTACCACTTAAATTAATATTCATACAAGGCATTTCGCTAAAATCAATTTCTTGTACTTGTTGATTTTTTTGAGCATCGGCAGGAATATCAACTTTTGCTTTATCCACCGCATCTTTTATGCGTTGCTTCGCTTCAGCCACTTCAATACCAGTATTGAATTCAACCGTTATTAACGAAATACTTTCTTGCGATGAGGAAGTAACTTTTTTTACACCACTCACCGATTTTATTTTTTTCTCTAAAGGTTTTGTTACTGTATTTTCAATATCAGTAGGCGAAGCGCCCGGATAAATTGTGCTTACAAACACAGTAGGGATAACGATATCAGGGAATCGTTCTTTTGGCAAGCCAATATAAGTTACGATACCTGCAACACTCAACAACAATGTCATTACATACACCGCTGTTCTGTTTTTAATACTCCAATTGGTTAATGGAAAACCGTTTTTCATTTTTAGATTTATTTTTTATAGAACACGGATGACACTGATGTAATTGATTTGCACAGATTTTTATCAGTGAAATTTCGAGTTCTATTTTTATTAATTAGTTCTTTCGCTATCGCTCAGGATGACCGCTACGATTGAATGTGTAGCTTGTCATGTTGAGGAACGAAGCATCTGAATTCCTCTTTATGAACTTTAAAAACTTGACAAACTTTATAACTTAATTTCTTGCCCATCAATTAAATCCTGAAAGCCTGTTGAAATAATTTCATCACCAATTTTCAAACCTTCAGTAATAATAATGTTGCCATTATACGAATCGCCAGTTTTAACAATAGCACGTTTTGCAATAATTTTATTTCCGCTGTGTTCGGCCACCATAATGAATTTTCCTTCTTCGCCAGTTTGAATTAAATTTTGATTCACCACTATTGCTTTATTAATTGTAGCATCGTTTATTTTTAAATTAGTAACCATATTAGGTTTAAAATTATTTCCGCTCACTGCCGCTTCAACATTAAATGTTCGAGTAATTGGGTCGATTACATTGCCTGCAAAAGTTAGCGATGCAGCAATTTCTTTATCCGAATCAATTGATTTTACTAATACCTGATTGCCTTGATGTACCTTGTTGATATAAGTATCAGCCAATTTTGCTTTCACTTTCATGCTGTTCATATTCACCACTTTAATGCCTGGTGAAAATTGCGAAACCATCTCCCCTTCTTTAATTTTCACTTCATCTACCACACCATTAAATGGAGCAATAATTTTAGAATATTCAATTTGTGCTTTTAATGCTTCAACTTGTTTTTCGCCACTTTCAACTTTTGCTTTTGCATCTAAATAGCCCAACTCAGTTCCAATTTTTTGTTTCCACAAATTTTCATATCGTTGAAATGCAACTTTACCATTCGCTAAACTAATTTCAGCAGACGCTAAATTATTTTTTGCAGCCGTCGCATCGCCTTCAGCCAACACCTGACCAGCATGCACTTGCATACCTTCATGCACCAACACTTTGGTGATTGTACTACCTGGCATTTTTGTACCCACCCATACATTGTCTTTGGCTTCTACATTACCTTGTATTTCAATAAAATGATTAAATGTAGAAAGTGCTACTGCGGTTAATTGCACCAATTTTGTTTGCGATGAATCGGGCTTATTGCTACCTAATTCAGTTTGCAAACTCTTAATTTTTTCGCCAAGCGATTTATATTCTGTTTGCAGTTTTTCTAATTCAGCTTTTTTATCATTGCCTTGCTTAGCACCGCAAGCAGCCAACATTACAGCCATTCCGAGGATAATTATTCTTTTCATTTTTATAGATTGATGTTTTGTTTTTAAAATTATTTTTTCGCCACGAATGCACGAATATTTTTTTATTTATTTCCCACAGAGTACACAAATTTTCGTTGCTCTTTTTCGCCTGCGAAACTTATGTTCTCTTGGTATTTAGTCTTGTATTCTATGTTTTTTATGTGCCTATGTGGTTAAATGATTTGTTACTTCACTAAGTTTCCTGTTGCTTTTTCATAATTTACTTTTGCCACATAAGCATCATACAATGCACTGAAATAGCTCGTTTGAGCATCTTTCAAACTTGTTTCTGCATTCAACACTTCAATGCTTGAACCAACACCTTCTTGGTATTTTATTTTAGAAATCCTAACTATTTCTGTTGCCAATTCAATATTTCTTTTATTGTCATCTAATGTTAAAAAAGCATTTTTTAAAGAAATTTTCGAATTGCTTAGTTCAAACTGAAATGCATTTTTTGTGTTTGCGATATCATTTTCATTTTTCAAAATTTCCAATCTGGTGTATGCTTTTCTATTTTTGTTTTGCATACCATCCCAAAATGTAACATTCATTTGTAAGCCCCACAATCCGCTATTATAGTATTGTGCATTGCTTTTATAAAAATCTAATTTCTCACCATAATGGTTTGTATTGTATTGTGCAAAGGCTACTAAATTTGGCAAACAGCCCAATTGATATCTTTTCAAATTCAATTTATTCAACTCCAATTGTTTATTCAAAAGTTGCAATTCTATTCTGTTTGTAGCATTGCCCGACATATCTAAATTCACTAAGTTATTTATTTCCTTATCGCTTAAAGTATCAGTTAAATCAATAGTTTGATTAACATCATAGCCCATTTGAAATTTCAATAACGATTTCGATAAATCAGAAAACTCTTGAATTTTATGTTGTGTATTTTTTAAAGTATTTACAAAAATCTCTAATCGCTGCACATCAATATTTTCAGCTAAGCCTTGTTTATTTATTTCTTTTAACTCGTTATAATTCTGTTGTGCACGAATAACATTTGCTTCAATTGACTTTAATTGTTTAGCCGTAATTAAAACATTGTAATAAGCCTTTGCAACATTTTCAGCTACAGTTATTTTACTGCGTTGCGTACTATAGCTCATTAATTTTTGAACTTCTTGTTGTGCTTTTAATCCTAAAAAATAACTAGCATCAGCTATTAACCAGCTTCCCGAAAGACCTGCCTGTGTTGCAAATACTGAACCTACTTGAATAATCTGTGGCCCATTTTGAGTAGGAAATACAAATGTTTGTTTGGCAAAATTATCTACCACTTGCGCCGAACCTTTTATTTGAGGCAAACCAATTCCTCTGAATTCTTTTACTTTATAATCTGTTATTTTTTCATCCAACAAAGCATTTTTTACAGTTGATGAATTTTTAAAAGCATAATCAACTGCCTGCTGCAAACTGAATGTGGATTGGGCTTTCAACGAATTAGCAATTAGCAAAGAACAATTGACAATTAAAAATGCCAAAATAAAATTGCTGTATTTCCCAATAGTAAATCTTGAATTGTATATCATAAATCGTAATTAATTTTCTTCTATGTTTTTATATTTATTTATTAGTTTATGCCCTTTTAATGTGCAGATTCCATGCATAAATTGATCGAGTAAATTTATTTGAACATACTCAACTTTATATTTTTTTATTGGAAAAAGTTCGGGACTACATCCTGATTCTACTTCGTGCATTCTTTTATATGCAGTAATTTCAATATCAATATCTGCTCTATACAATCCTTCGGCAATACCCCATTTTATATTTGTTTCTAAAAATGAATAAAAGAATTTTTGTTGATGCATTTCAAATAATTTCATAGCATCTGGATGATATTTTTTCATATCATTAAATGTTGCAGGATTCATTCCTCTAATAAATTCACTCATACTTTCACTACTCATAATTATTTCATGGATAGCATCTTTCGATTGATTTTTTACTTCAATCATTGTTTGTTGAATTAGCTTTATATGTGCTTGAATTGCTTCTCGAACAATTTCATCTTTATCTACAAAATGTAAATACAAAGTTTTTTTGCTCATTCCTAATTCACGAGCAATATCATCCATAGTAATAGAACGTATACCCAATCTATGAAATAGCTGGTAAGATGCTTGAATTATTTTTAACTTCGATTCGTTCATAATTTTTTAATACGGCTGCAAAACTATGGAAACTATTTGTAGTTTCAAAGTTTCCGTAGTTTTTTTTTGAAATAAAAAAAGCCGATTCAATTGAATCGGCTTTTTTTATAAAATTATTTAAATCAATTAATTTGATTTTGGTTCTGCTTCAGGTTTTGGTAATAACACCTTGCGGCTTAATCTCCATTTTCCTGTTTTTGGATCAGTACCAATTATTTTAATTCTTACTTTTTCGCCTGTTTTTAATACACCTTCCATTGTATTTAATCTCGAATGCGAAATTTCGGAAATATGCAATAACCCTTCTTTGCCTGGCATAAATT
>JBEEMV010000246.1:0-11124 GCA_041192505.1 Bacteroidota bacterium | reverse complement strand
TGCCTTCTTTTATCGGATACGATTTTTTGTAATAATGAGAACTAATTAGCATTTGCGGTTGTGCAAATGAATGCATTGATGAAAACAGTAAAACAAAAATTGTGGCATAAAATAGTTTCATGATTTTATTTTTTTAGGATTGATTAAAATTTACTTCTTTTTCTAAAATGGTTAAAAGCCCTTTGCAGCCTAATTTTATAGCCATATTGTTTTTTTGATGTCCTATCGGAAAATTATAACATACAGGATAATCAAATTCGGCTACATGTTCGGCAATAATTTCTTCAGCTGTTTTTCCATAAGGTGTATTATTATCTTTCATATCTGTAAATCCACCAACTATTAAACCTGCCAAATTATCTAATTTGCCACTGCGTTTTAATTGCAACATCATTCTATCAATGTGATACAATTGTTCATCAATATCTTCAATCAACAATATTTTTCCTGTTGTATCAATATCGCTTTGTGTAGATGCTAATGAATAAATCAACGATAAATTGCCTCCAATTATTTCAGACATGGCAGAGCCTCTACGGTTTAATCTGTGTGCCGAAAAATTATATTTTATTCTTTCGCCCATTAAACATTGTCTTAACGATTCTGCCGAAGCCAGCATCTCATCTGATGTTTCAGCCGCATTAACACACATCATCGAATGTATGGTTGGCGTAGCACAAAGCGTATGTATATGATTGTGCAACACCGTAATATCGCTAAACCCACAAATCCATTTTGGGTTTTTCATAAAATTTCTGAAATCGATATCATCAATAATTCGGGTAGTGCCATATCCACCACGGGCACACCAAATGGCTTTTATCGAATCATCATTAATGGCATACTGAAAATCGTCTAACCGAAGTTTATCGTCGCCTGCGTATTGATGGTATATGGCATCAATAGATTTTCCTAACACTACTTCTAAGCCCCAGCTTTCTGCCAATGCAGCAGCAGCGTCAATTTCGGCGCTTGAAATTTTACGGGCAGTAGATACAATTGCAATTTTGTCATTCTTTTTTAAATACGGTGCTATGGGCATGAATTTTGAATTTTATGCAAATTCAAAATTTAATCTCTAACTTTCAACAAAAATTAAACAACTATTTTTTATGAGTAAATCAACAATCACATTAATTGTAATCGGAGCGGTGGTTCTGATACTAGGTTTTATGGGCTGTGGCGGCTATAATGGCATGGTAAAAAACGACCAAGAAGTTAAAAGTTCGTGGGCTAAAGTACAAAGCCAATATCAACGTAGATTAGATTTAATACCAAATTTGGTAAGCACCGTAAAAGGATATGCTGAATTTGAAAAAAGTACCCTAACTGCTGTAATTGAAGCCCGTGCAAGTGCATCAAAAATAACTGTAAATGCGGATGATTTAACACCCGAAAAATTAAAACAATTTCAGGCATCGCAAGGGCAATTGAGCCAAGCATTGGGTAGATTGATGGTAGTATCGGAACAATATCCAAACTTAAAGGCTAATGATAATTTCATGAGCTTACAAGCCGAATTGGCTGGTACTGAAAACAGAATTGCTGTAGCACGTAATGATTTTAATGATGTAGTAAAAATGTATAATTCATCTATTAAAACATTTCCTGCGGTAATATTTAGCGGCATGTTTGGTTTTAAAGAAAAAGGATTTTTTGAAGCCGAAGCTGCTGCCGAAAAAGCACCAAGCGTTAAATTTTAAAAAAAATATTTACAAAAAAAGCCTCATCAATTGATGAGGCTTTTTTTAATTCTTCGCCGAGGTTAGTGCCACTCACCTTATTTTAAAATGTAATTTACAAAAAGGTCTGTCGAAAATATCGGCAGACCTTTTTTGTTGGGTGGTTCTTTACAATCAAAACTTTCCTTTACCTACTTTTGTTTTCATTTTCAAATTAGCAATATGGCTTACCGCAACCTTCAACATTTTATAGAAGTTTTAGAAAAAAACAACGAGTTAATTCGCATCGCAGCATATGTAAATCCAGATTTAGAAATTTCTGAAATCACAGATAGAATTTCGAAAGCACCAACTCCCCTCTCTGTTGGAGAGGGGTTGGGGGTGAGGTCTGCTAACAAAGCATTACTATTTGAAAACACTGGTTTCGATTTTCCAGTGTTAATTAATTCAATGGGCAGCAAACGCCGAATGGAATTGGCTTTGGGTGTAAATGATTTGGATGATATTTCAAAAGATATTGAATCGCTTTTCAAAACATTGATGAAGCCTAAGGATAATATTTTAGATAAATTGGCGATGCTGCCAAAGCTTGGGCAAATTGCTTCATGGATGCCAAAAGTGAAAAGTGGAAAAGGCGAATGTCAGGAAGTGATTTTGATGAATCCTGATATGACGAAGTTGCCTGTGTTGAAATGCTGGCCACAAGATGGCGGACGATTTATTACGTTGCCTGTTGTAAATACCAAAGACCCAATTTCAGGAATTAGAAATACGGGAATGTACCGCATGCAAGTGTTTGATAAAGATTTAACAGCGATGCATTGGCACAAACACAAAGTGAGTGCAAGGCATTTTAATGAATATAAAAAGTTGGGCAAAAAAATGCCTGTTGCGGTTGTACTCGGTGGCGACCCTGCCTACACGTATGCAGCCACAGCTCCGCTTCCTGATAATGTAGACGAATATATGTTAGCTGGATTTTTACGCAAGAAAAAAGTGGAATTGGTAAAGTGTATCACACAACCCGAAATGGAAGTGCCTGCCGATGCCGATTTTGTAATAGAAGGTTATGTTGACCCAGCCGAAGAAATGATTTGGGAAGGACCGTTTGGCGACCACACAGGTTATTATTCATTAGCTGATTGGTATCCAAAATTTCATATCACTTGCATAACGCATCGTAAAAATGCGGTGTATCCTGCAACCATTGTGGGCATTCCACCACAAGAAGATGCATGGATTGGAAAGGCAACTGAAAGAATTTTTTTAGCACCAATTAAGATGACGATGATTCCTGAAATTGTAGATATGGAATTGCCTATGGAAGGTGTTTTTCATAATTTGACGATTGTAAAAATTAAAAAAGAATTTGCTGGGCAAGCTTTAAAAGTGATGAATGCAATGTGGGGCGCAGGGCAAATGATGTTTAATAAAATTTTGGTTGTGGTTGATGGTGATGTAGATATTCATGATTATGCAGCGGTTGCAAAATATGTAAGTACAAACTGCAATCCTGCATCAGATGTGTATTTCAGCCAAGGACCAATGGATGTATTAGACCATAGTTGTAGCAAAATGGGCTTTGGCGGCAAGATGTGTATTGATGGCACTTTCAAATTTGAAGAAGAAAAAACAAATGAAAAAATTGCTGGTTTTGAGTTGCTGGTTGCTGGTGAAATACAAAAAAAGATTTTGCAAAATTTTTCTGAAATCAATAATTGTAATTTGAGTTTATTGAATGAAAATATTTCAGTAGCAATTTTTTCTGTTACAAAAAATCGAATTAATCACATCAAAGAATTGAGTGAAAAAATTTGTGCTTTAGATGAAATGAAAAGTATTAAAACAATAATTTTTGTAGATGCAAATATTGATATTTCATTCATTGCCGATGTGCTGTGGAGAGCTTGTAATAATGCTGATGCAAGACGGGATATGTTTTTGATTTCAGGTTTGGCGAACCTTCAAGGTTCGCCAAACCCAAGCACAATACTAATTATTGATGGCACAACAAAAACAAAAGCCTTCGACAATTTTGACAGAGATTGGCCAAACATTTTAATTCATGATGATGCTACCATAAAAGCTGTGGATGAAAAATGGAGCAAATTAGGATTAGGGGAATTTATTAAATCGCCTTCTTTAAAATACAAAAGTCAGATGTATGGCAGTGGAGCGGTGGTGGGATAATGAAAGTATCTATCTTATCACAAAAAAAGCAGCCAATTATGGGCTGCTTTTTTTTGAAAAATATTGTAGAGAAAGTTAAATCAACATCATAGCTGGATTTTCTAAATTCTCTTTTAATGATTTTAAAAAGCCAGAAGCTATTGAACCATCAACTACACGATGGTAGGAGCTTAAAGTCATTTACTATACATTGAATTTTTTAATGGTTGAAAGTACTTCCTCTAACTTATTAATAATTGCTTCCTTTTCGGTTTCATTGCCTAAAAAAATACCAGTTGAATTTTGAATAAAATTTCCATTTCCATTATTTTGATTATAGGTATAAGCCGAATTATTTTCTAAATTTAAAACTTGGGTATAGTTAGCATCTAATGCTAATGATAAATCAACTATTCTACTAATGTTTAAATCTGTTTGACCGCTTTCAATTTTATGCAATGCTTGATGTGTTATGTTCAAGTTACTTGCTAATACTTTCACATCAATTCCCTTTTCAATTCTTATTTTTTTAAGATTAGTACCTATTTGTTTTAACAGCATTTCCTTTTGGTTGTTTTGCATATTTTTCAATTATTAGTTGCAAACAAAGAAAGTAATAATTGCAAAATTATTCAAATAGAATTTTTTAATGTTTTGAATTCCATAAAACTTTACAAAACATATTCATCCTCTGAATATCATTTAAACAAACTATTTACAAACTAAAGTTTTTCGTAGGTTTTGATTCATAAACTTGCAACATCAATATGAAAAAAGTTTTTACATCACTGTTTGTTTTATTCTATTCTTTTTTTGTTTTACATGCTATGGCTCAAAACTTGGGCAACTTAGATGAAATAAAAAATGAAGATGGAATGTACGACATGAGCATTCGACCTGATTTGAATTTTACCATTCAAGATTTATTTACAACACACAAAAATTTATTTGAACTTAATCAAGATGATACAATGAAACAGAGTTTTTATGAAACATCTGAAGCATTAACTGGAACGAAACGACATTATAGATTTAAACAGTTTTACAAAGGATATGAAGTTGAAAATGCCGATTTTGCTATTCAAGCAGATGACCATGATAATGTTGAACATTTTATGGGTAGTGTAGTTCCAAATTTGAATTTAGATGTTAGCGACCCAATTACAGAAAATGCTGCTTTAAACATTGCTATTTCAAATTCAACAGCTACTTTGTTTGCTTGGATGGATTCCACTTACATGAACTCCTTAAAAGAAAGCAGAGAAGATTCATTGGCTACTTATTTACCCAAAGGGAAACTGTTAATTGGTAGAATTAGAGATGGCGGTTTTACTGAATCAAGCTATCGTTTTGTTTGGAGTTTTACTATTTTTTCAATTGAGCCCTATATGCATGAAACTTTTTATATTGATGCCATCACAGGGCAATTAGTTGATAAATTTGATAATTCCAACTATAGACATTGTAACACAGGAACCGTTCAAACATTATATAATGGTTCAAGAAATTTTCAAACACAAACTTGTACTTTTTGTAAAAACTGGCAATTACAAGATTGTAGAGGTGGAAGTGGAAAAACAGGAATTGAAACTTATTTAAGAGGAAATAATTTAAAAGACAACGATAATAATTGGTCAGCAACTAATGAACAACCAGCTACATCTGCTCATTGGGCGTTGGGAGAGAGTTGGGATTATTTTAGTAGTACATTTGGCAGGAATGGTATTAACAATCAAAATAAATACATTTTTGTGAATGCTGGACAAACTGGATATAATAACGCAGCCTACAGTCACGACCAATCTAGTGGAGACGACAAAATTGATGTAGGTCAATCAACTAATGGGAGATGGTGGTCTACCCTTGATGTTTTAGGTCACGAATTTACTCATGGGATAACTAATTACACCTCAAACTTAATATATGAAAAAGAAAGCGGTGCGTTAAATGAATCTTTTTCAGATATTTTTGCCACCGCCATTGAATTAAGAACATTAGGTTATTTTAATTGGACAATAGGAGAAGATGTTAAAACTGGTCGGGATTTTAGTAACCCACATATATATAACCAACCCGATGTTTATGGGGGGCAGTATTGGGTAAATACAACAGGTTGTGTTCCAGCAAGTTCAAATGATAATTGCGGTGTGCATACAAATAGCGGTGTCCAAAACAAATGGTTTAACTTGTTGGTAAGTGGTGGCACCAGCAGTATTGGTAGAAGTGTTACGGGTATTGGATTTTATGATGCCATAAAAATTGTATATGATAATTTAACACTTCAATTACCTTCATCATCTGGTGCGACTTCTACTTATTCAAATGCAAGGGCTGGTTCTATATCAGCGGCTGTAAAATTATTTGGTAATTGTTCTCCACAAGCTATTGCAGTGCAAGATGCATGGTATGCAGTAGGGGTTGGCTCTCCTGCGCCTGCGCCTGTATTAACACCTAACTATTCAACTGCTACCACTTGGCTTTGTGTGGATGGAGTAATGGCAAATTATTTACCGATTACTTTAACTGTAAATTCAAATATAGCAGGTAGTCAGTTTACATGGAATGGCGTACCATCGTCATGGTCAAAAACTATTAATGGCAATTCGTTAACCATTACTAACTTTAATAATATTGCCACTCAAGCAACCATTACAGTTTCAGCCTCTAATTGTTTAAAATCATCTAATATTATTCAAAAACAAATAAAGTGGTACACTTGTAATACTGCTAATAGAATAGCAAGTCATTCATCGTCAAATTCTAATCAATCAGAACCCGAAGCGTTAGAAATTACAGATGGTATTAGTATTTACCCTAATCCTGCTACTAATGTAATCTATATTGATATTGCCAATGAAGATTTTAAAATGGATTTTACTATTTATAATTCATTAGGGCAACAAGTAGAAAAAGGAACACTTAAAAACCTTAACAATTCAATTGATGTTTCTAGATTTGCAAAAGGTTCTTATTTTATTAATTTTATTGGAGCTGATTTTAGAAAAACTGCAAAATTCATAGTAGAAGATTAAAATCATATTTATTTTAAAGGGTAGTGTAAACATGCTACCCTTTATTTTTCAAACAATTTAAAATGAAAATATTTCTATTTGCTTTTAGTTTCTTTTTTTCAACGCTTGTTTTTGCTCAATCAAATGAAAGTAAACTTACTCCCCCAACTCATAAAAAAAAATTTAACTACTCTTTTTCTTTAGCAATAGGCTTAATAAGAATTGATGAAAAATATAGCTGGGATTCTGTTAGAAAAATAAATGCAGGTATTGGAGTAAAAATTAATTATAAAAATTTATTTACCCAAGAAATAGAATATAGATTAAACAAACCTGAATTGTTAAATTTAAATGCAAGTTTTCCATTTTTATACAATTGGAATCGAAAAGGAAAAGGGTTCAATCCTTTTGATGGAATTTATAAATTAAGTTACGAATTTTTTTATTGGCACACCATCGGCATTAAAGTAGAAAAAGAAGCCATTAACCAAGAAATTCTTGCTAACTCATGGCACATATTAATTCCTTCAAAAATGTACTATCTAAACAGAAAAGTATTGCTTTGTTATAAGTATAAATTAAAAGAGTATGAATTATTCCTGCGCACAGGAATTTCATTAACCCAATATACTCAATTCTATACGGTAGCTTTTTACTACTATCCTAATTTTAATGAACAAGTAATTTTAGGAAATGGATACAATAAAACAGGTTTTGTATTAGCCCCCGAATTTCGATTTCCAATTGCAAAAAGATTTCAAGCAAAAGCAGGAATTGAATGGATGATTTTTCCTACAAAAATCCCAAATTTGTTTGAAGCCAATGTGGGCATTATTTACAATATGAAGCGAATAAAAGATAAGGTTAAATCATAACCAAAAAAGCCCCGATAAATTTATCGGGGCTTTTACTAATCTTTATTAAATTGATTAAATCAACATCATTGCTGGATTTTCTAAATTTTCTTTCAATGATTTTAAAAAGCCAGAAGCAATAGAACCGTCTACCACTCTATGGTCGCTGCTCAAAGTCATTTTCATTACATGCCCAATTTTTATTTCGCCATTTTCAACAATAGGTGTTTCTTTTATTTTGCCTACGGCTAAAATACAAGCATCAGGCGGATTGATGATGGCTGTAAAATTCTCTACATCAAACATACCCATGTTGCTAATGGTAAATGTATTGCCCTGCATATCGGCAGGTTGAATTTTTTTCGATTTTGCTTTTTCAACAAATTGTTTGGCTTCCATCGAAATTTGTGAAATAGATTTTTGGTCGGCAAATTTTAACACAGGCACCACCAAACCTTCGTCCATGCCCACTGCCATGCCAATATGAATATGATGATTGTATCTGATTTTATCGCCCAACCATGATGAATTTACTTTTGGATGCTTACGAATTGCAGACGCAACAGCTTTTATCATCAAATCATTAAATGAAAATTTAATACCTGCATCAGCCGCTTGCTTACGAAAAGCCATTGCATTAGCCATGTTGGCTTCAATAGTTACAAAGAAATGTGGCGCAGTAAAATTGCTTTCGCTTAATCTTCTTGCAATAGTTTTACGCATTTGCGAAAGCGTAACTTCTTCAAAACTTTCAGCACCTGCCATCATTGGCGCAGCCGCAACAATTGATGCAACTTGCGTTTCAACGGCACTTACATTTTCCAAATCACGTTTTACAATTCTGCCATTATCAGCCGAACCTTTTATGCTATGCAAATCAATTCCCTTTTCAGCCGCAATTGCTTTTGCTAAAGGCGATGCTTTTATTCTATCATCTGAAGAGATGTGAGATGTGGGATGTGAGACATTTGATAAAACAACTTCTTGTTTATTTTCAGTTGCCGCAGTTGGGGCATTAGGATCTACTGTTGGCGCTGCATTTAATAAAGCTGCATAGTCTTCGCCAGCTGCACCTACAATGGCTAAAATGCCATTTACTGCTACGGCTTTACCAGCCTCAACACCAATATATAATAATGTTCCATCATTATAACTTTCTAATTCCATGGTAGCCTTATCGGTTTCAACTTCGGCTAACAAATCACCACTTTTTACTTTATCGCCAATTTTTTTATGCCATGCTACAATAACACCTTCGGTCATGGTATCACTCATTCGGGGCATTTGTATTACTTCAGCCATATAATTTTATTGATGTTTTATTTTATGTTTTAAAATAGAATGACAAATGTATTAAACACTAACGTAAAAATGGAATATCTTAAAAATCATTTTTGAATATACTTTATATATTTTTCATTAATTTTACGAAAAGAATTTATAGATGAATGCTTCTGAAATAAAAAATCATTTACACCACATGATTGACTCTTTTGATGAGCAATCGCTTTCAAAAGTAAGCAACATGCTCAATGAATTTAATGAGCATAAAAGTATTTACAATCAACCACTATCAGATACCGAAATAGCAGGAATAGAAAGAGGTTTGAAGGATGTTGCCAATGGAAATACAATTTCATTAGATGATTTTTTGAAAAACAAACCCAAGTGGAATTCAAAGTAATTTTAACTAAAGAAGCCGAGCAAAATTATTTAGAAATTTGCCACTACATCGAACAGAAATTTTCTGAAAAGGAAGTATTTGAATTTGACCAAAAACTTTCTGAAAAATTATTGCTGTTAAGTGTTCGCCCATATATCTTTCCAATTGTTTCAGAAAAGCAACAAATCAGAAAATGCTTGATTAATAACTTAACAGTTGTTTATTATCAAATTGAAAATAATACTATTTATGTGTTGTATTTATTTGATGGACGACAAAATCCAGAAAAGTTGAATTTCTTTGGTTGATGAGGAATTACCTAAAAATCATTTTTCACTTTCACAGTTCCTGTAAGGTGTTTTATTTTGTATTGCGAAAAATCTTCTTTGGCCGTCATGCCTTCGCCAAATAATACTTCTTTGCCTGTATTTATTTTCACACTTCTATCTGTAAAAAGCATGTGGGTTTTAGTGTCCCAAGTTAGTTCTTCAGTATTTAGTTTTTCGCCTTTTACATTTACTACTTCTACATCGTTGCGTACAATTATTTTTTGTTGTGCATCGTAGCTTATGCCATACTTGGCTTTTAGCCTGCCATCTTCTTTTTGTGCATCATCATAAAACAAAACCAATACACCATTTGGCAATTCTTTATACGGCTCTTTAGTATTGTATAGCAGCATTAACGGAGCTTGTAATTGTGCTTTCAAATTTCCTTTATCGCTGTAATATGTTTGTGCATCTTTTACCGTTTCAACAGTTATTTCTTTTAATGATGCTATCTGACTTACTTTTTTCATATCGTTTTCGCAGGATGCAAAAACAACAATAAATAATAGAATAGATATGCTGATATGATAATTCAATTTACCGTTTTTGAAATTTACTTTTACAATGTCCAATCTTCAATTTTTATTTGAGCCAACCTTTCAAAATCTGTTACATTTCTTGTAGCCAATGTTAAATTATTTGAAATAGCTGTAGCACCAATTAGCAAATCGAAATCATCCAATAATTTTCCTACTTTTTTTAATCTTGCTTTTTCTTTTGCATAAATGTCGAATGCCGTAAAAACGGGAAGTATTGTAAATTTATTTTGAAATTTTTCAAGTGTAATTCTATTGGCTTCTGCTTTTGTGCTGTTTTCAATGCCATATTTAAGTTCGGCAATTGTAATTTCTGAAATGTAGCAATTTTCAATGCCCACACTTTCAATTTTTTGATGAAGATTAAATTGTCCTTTCAAAAAATAAATACAAATATTAGTATCAAGAAGGTATTTTTTCAAAACTCAGCTCGTTTGCTTTTAAAAGTTCTTGCGTTTTTAATTTCCGCAATCATTTCATCTGCCGATTGTTTTGAAATCAATGAGCCATATAATGATTGAAGCGATTCAGATTTTGATTGCTTGGTTTTAGCTTTCATTGATTTTGAAAGTTTAGCAATCAACTCCAACTTATTATCGGTACTTAAATTTTTAAGTAGCTCAATATAAGTATCAATCAAATTAATATTTAGGTCTGCCGATTTCATATTCAAATAGTTTAATCAATGCAAATATATACTTTTATTATTTGCAGAAAAATGAGCACCTTATTTTGAAAGATTTTGCTTTAATCTATTGTTGCTTTTAATTTGCTTTACACAAGCCGATGATGATGTTTTACAAAATTTTTGATACGTTGTAATTTCTTTCGAAATCATTTTGCCACGGGCTTTTGCCAACATTTTTTCTAATTCAATTTC
>JBEEMV010000245.1:0-14755 GCA_041192505.1 Bacteroidota bacterium | reverse complement strand
ATCCTACACCTGTAGATAATGTTTATTATCAATTTTTATTTGGTACACAACCAGCTTATGATTTATCAGTAACAAACATTACTACACCAACATATGTTGCTTTAGGTGCTACAGCAATTACGGGTGATATATTTAATTTAGGAACAGCAACTATCACTTCATTGGATATTAATTATACTGTAAATGGCGGAACGGCTGTTACCTCTACCTTAAATGGATTAAGCATTGCACCTTTTGCTCATTATTCATTTACACATCCTACTAATTGGACACCTACTGGCGTTGGCGTTTATACAATAGCTGCCAAAGCAACTAACTTAAATATTACTAATGTTGATGCAAATACTTCGAATGATTCTTATACTAAAACAATTAATGTATTATCTGAATTAGTACAACGTGTACCATTATACGAAGTTTTTACAAGTTCTACTTGCCCTCCATGTGCACCGGGTAATACTAATTTTCATAACATTTTAGATACCGTTAATCAAAGTAATTTTTGTTACATTAAATTTCAACAAGATTTTCCAGGCACTGGAGATCCTTATGCTACTACCGAAAGTGTAAACCGTAGGGGTTTTTATTCTATTAATTCAATTCCACGTATGGAAATTGATGGTGGATGGGATGGTAACGCTAATTCATTTACTTATCAATTGTATCAAGATTCTAGAAGTATACCAGCTAACTATAAAATAAATGGTACATTTTATATGGATACAGTAAATAAATCATATTCAGTTAAAGTTAGATATTCTCCTTTATTCAATGCATCTACTGATAAATTGTACATTGGTATTATTGAAAAAGTAACGCAAAAAAACATTAAAACAAATGGCGAAACTAAATTTATTAATGTAATGAAAAAGATGGTTCCAAACGAAAATGGAACTGCGATAGGTACATTGGCAGCTGGCGCTTGGGATAGCCTTTCAGTTAGCTATACATTCAACGGAAATTATCGTTTACCAAGTGATGGACAAACAGCAAACGTGATAAATAACGCTACAGAAAACTCGGTTGAACATTGGAAAAATTTAAGTTTTGTAGCTTGGATTCAATCACCAACTAAATTAGTTCATAACTCAAATTATCCTAAAAATTTAACCCCTGCCGACCCAGCTGGTATGTTTGAATTAGTAAAATCTATTGATAATATTAATGTATATCCTAACCCAGTTAGCAACGTATTATCAATGGGCATTAATATGAATATGACCGATAATGCTGTGATAACGCTTGTTGATGAAAAAGGAGCAACTTATGAAAATAAGAATGTGAATTTAATTCAAGGCAAAAATGTATTAGAATTTGATGTTACTAAATTGCCTTCAGGCATTTATAATATTTCATTAATTGATTCGCATCATAATTCATTTACAAGAAGTATTGTTGTAAATCATTAATTGATTCATTTATAAAAAAAGCCTCGATAAAAATTTTTATCGAGGCTTTTTTTATGGGCTTATGTTTAAAAAACTTTCTTGCCTTTGCCCGTGGTTATTAAACTAAATAAACTTTGCTGAATAAGGTCAGTCCATGCACCTGAACAGCCTCCATAACATTCAATTTCGGGAACTAAACCTGTATGAGTAAAACACATTGCTGTTTTGTTTTCCTTTTCAAAAATTTCAAAACTAATTTTTGTGCCAGTCCATTCGCTTTTGTCTTTTGTAAAATTCAAATTGCTATCGGTAACCAGCCAAACAATTTTTTGGTTAGGAATTACTTCAACTAATTTTTGTTTTGAAAAATGAAACTCGAGCATACGATAATCAAACTCATCACCGAGTTTGGTAGTGTTGCCTTTTACTTCTCCTTGCCACCAGCCGCCAACATTGTTGATGGCATTGAAAACTTCGGCAGGAGTTTGGTCAACCAAAATAGTTGTTGTAAAATTTGATGTAGTCATTTTGATTTCTGTTTTAGAAAATTATTTAAGTAAAACCAATTGACCTAAATGGTATTGCAGATGTGTTGTTCTGGTAAGAAGTATGTTCAATTTATTACGATGTGGTTCTTTTGCAAAATCTTCGGCAGATACGGCTGTGTGTTTTTCAAACCATTCGTCAGCGATCATACTTTCAAATTTTGTAGCCAACACTTCACATTGCGTTTTCCAAATTCCTCTCAATTCAGTTGCTGATGGAATTTCGGCAATCGCTTTATCCGCTTCATCAATAAAAGGTTTAATTAATTCAGGATATTGTTTGGCACCTAAATTTAATAACCGGTTCATATCATCATGAACAGCTATAAGATGTCCAAGTAAATAAATTCCACGGTTTTTGCCGGGTGCAATTTCTTTTTGCAATTGCTCATCTGTGGCAGTATTAAGAAAAGCATCCAAATTTTTGATGCTGCCATTCCATCTGTCTAAAAGCATTTTAATCGTTGTTTCAGTTGTATTCATTTTGTTTATTTTTTTAATTGTTAGAAAATTTTATGCTGCAAATGTATTGTCTAAATATTGCTTTGCGGTGGTGCAAAATGGACTTTGTAGTGGGTTGATTTGGACAAAGCTAATTTCTATCTTTGCAAAAAAAATAATACAATGTTGAACGAAGTGAAATCCCGTAACACGGGAAAGCATTTAACCATCGTAGTTCCCAACGGCGAAAATAATTTAAGCAGCATAGTTGGTGCCTACAAAATATTTTCAAGAGCCAATATCTATTGGAAAGAAAATCATAAAAAGGAATTATTCAAAATCGAGTTGGCTGGGCTTTCAAAAAAAGTTGATTTCTATGATGGTTTGTTTTCAGTAAAACCACACACCAATATTTCAGCCATCGCAAAAACCAATCTCATTATTATTCCATCCTTAAATCACAATTATCAAAAATCGGTGAAGGGAAATAAATTGCTGATTGATTGGATTGAACAGCAATATAAACATGGTGCTGAAATAGCAAGCATTTGCACAGGTGCATTTCTGCTGGCATCCACAGGTTTATTAGATGGTAAAAGTTGCTCTACACATTGGACGGCGGCTGATAGTTTTAGAACAATGTTTCCAAAAGTGAATTTACAAACTGATAAATTGATAACCGATGAAAATGGAATTTGTACCAATGGCGGTGCTTATTCATTTTTAAACTTGATTATTTATTTAGTAGAAAAATATTACGATAGACAAACAGCTATTCATTGTTCTAAAATTTTTCAGATTGAAATGGATAGAAAAAGTCAATCGGCATTTAGCATTTTTAGCGGTCAAAAAATGCATGGCGATGAATTGATTGCTAAAGCTCAAACACATATTGAAAGCAACTTGCAGCAGAAAATTTCGATGGAAGATTTGTCATCAAAGTTTGCAGTAGGCAGGCGAAATTTTGATAGACGATTTATTAAAGCAACAGGCAATACACCAGTTGAATATTTGCAACGAGTAAAAATTGAATCAGCAAAAAAAGCATTTGAAAGCAGCCGTAAAACAATTAACGAAGTGATGTATGAAGTTGGCTATTCTGATGTGAAAGCTTTTCGTGAAGTGTTTCGTAAAATTACTGGAATGTCGCCTTTGGAATATAAAGGGAGGTATAATAAGGAGGCTGTGGTATAAAAAAAAGAACTAATACAGCATCGTTTTTCATTTTTATTTTTTCTCACACTAATACTTCACATTGATAACCATTAGCAGTTATCAGTTCAATTATTTTTTCTGCTGAAATATTGTTTCCCTGCACTCTTAAAATTTTATCACAATCAGATAAATCAAAATTTATTTTAAGATCGGGGTATGTTTTTGACAAAAGAGATAACATCATTTTTGCCGTCTCTTTTGTCAGCACATTTGTTTTAAAAACTTCAATCATCGGTAGGCGTTTGTTATTTCGTAGCCTCAATCCCATATTTTATTGCGGTTTCAAGCACATCAAGGTTTATATCTTTCAAATTTTTGAACTTGATGCAATAACTGGTTACGCTTGCCTTGCCGAGTTTTTCGCCATAATTTTCTTGTAAATATTTTTTATCGCTGATACCCATGATATAGACAGAAATGCCTGTTGTGTTGGCACTTAAACCAATTTGATAAAACTCTCGGCTTGTGCCATCGGCATATTTTATGGTGTAAAATCCATAGCCAATATTGGGGTTAGAAACAATTTTGCCTTTGTCATCTTTACCATCTAAGAACCATAATTTACAACCCGACAACACTTGCAGAATATGTTGATGCAACGCTTGCAGGTCGCTGCGTTTTGTTTCGGGTTGGCTGCTGATGTATGCGTTGATTTGTTCTTCTACTTTCATATAAAATTATTTTTTTGATAAAGTCGCCAACAGAGTTTCCAAATAATTCAATGTCATCGTAAATCCTCCTTGGAAGCCCATTTCAATCATCTTCTCCATGCGTTCAAGCGATTCATTATAAATAGCAATACTCACTTTTGTTCTACCATCTGTTTCGCTGAAAGTTAAATCCCAATCAGAGCCAGGTAGTGCAGGGTTTTCATTTTCATCTGCAAAAGCATTCACAAATTTGAAATTAGTTTTTGGGCTAATGGAAGTATATTTTTGAACAGAATAATGTTCTTGCCCTTCGGGACTTACCATGGCATAAAATCTTCGTCCTCCAACTTCAAAATTCATCACTTTTGTTTTCGATGCCCAAGGTTTAGGAGCCCACCATTGGTCAAGAATTTCGGGTTTGGTAAACGCATCCCATACCAATGAAAGTGGGGCTGCAAATTCTCTGTTTATGAATGCCTTTTTTGTTGATTTATCAACGGTAAATTCAAATAAGTTGTTTCCCGAATTACGGGATTTCTCTTCGTTCAACATTTTTTTATTTTTTTATGGTTAATAATTTTTTCTCAAATTGATTAGATAGATTTTAACGCTTTGCTAACATCGCATCCAAGTTTTCCATAGCCATAGTAAGACCTTCTTTAAAGCCCATAGTAATGGTTTGCTCCAACTGTGCCAAATCGGTGAATTGCATAATGCCATGCACAAGGGTGTTATTTTCCATATCGCTAAAATTCATCGTCCATTTTGATTGCGGCATTTGCGCATTGATGTTTCCATCAGCATCGCCAAAAGCATCATTGGCAAGAAACATTTTTTGTGATTCAATTTTTACATAGCTGGTTATCGACCAATGTTCTTCGCCATTTGGCCCAACCGCAGCATAATGCCATTTGCCACCTTCGCTAAAATCCATACTTTTTGTTCTTGATTTCCATGGCTTTGGCATCCACCACTGGTCGAGGATTTCAGATTTAGTATAACAATCCCAAACGATGGGACGGTTGGCTGCAAATTCACGTTTGATGTTAATGGTGTTGTTCGTTTTGTCGACAGTGAAGTCGAAGAATAATGTCATGCTCATTTTTTTTGTTTTTTAATTGTTGATAATACTGTGTCGAGTTGATTGAATCGGGTTTGCCAAATTTCACGGAATTGATTTATCCATTTGTCAACCTCTTTCATTTTTTCCATTTCAATTGAATAGTAAATCTCTCTGCCCTGCTGTTCTTGTTTTACTAATTCACATTCGGTAAGCATTTGAATATGCTTTGAAACCGCTTGCCGGCTGGTATGAAATTCTTCGGCAATGGCATTAGGTGTCATTGCTTGGGTGGCAAGCAAAACCAATATGGCTCTTCGTGTTGGGTCGGCTAATGCCTGAAATATATCTCTTCTCATTTTTACTAAATAGTTTGTTGTGCAACAAATCGGTTGCAAATATATATGCAACTAATTGATTGCGCAATTTTTTGTTCAATTATTTTTTGGGAAAGAAAATGTAGCTTGTATTTTGAAAGATGTTGGCGAAAACTTTTTTATTTTTTAGGATTTACTTGGTGTGAATAGAAAAGAAGAACGTGCAATTCAACTTAAAAAGTTGAATAAACAAAAACGGCTGAATGTTTTGCAACACCCAGCCGTTTTATATTATAATTCAATCGCATTAGGTTTGGCGAACTTTAAAAGTTCGCCAAACCTTCTGTTTTATTCAACAATACTCAATTCCTTTATCAAATTGCTATTGCCTGCGTATTTATCAATACACCATAATACATAGCGTACATCAACACAAATAGTACGTTTTTGGTCGCCACTAAAATCTACATCGCCGCTCATTGCTTCCCAATTGCCATCAAATGCAATTCCTATTTGGTTGCCATTTGCATCCATCACAGGGCTACCACTGTTGCCGCCTGTAATATCATTTGTAGTTAAAAAAGCTACATGCAATTCACCATCTTTTTTATCAGCATATCTACCATAATCTTTTTTCATCAACATATCATGTTGTTTTTTAGTGATATGAAATTCTTCGTTGGTGCTGTCTTCTTTTTCTAAAATACCTGTAGCTGTGGTATAATATTTATAATGCACGGCATCCATTCCGTTATAATCTTTCACGTTGCCATATGTAATACGTTCGGTGCTATTTGCATCTGGATAAAATAATTTACCATCATTCATTTGCAACAAAGCCTTTGCATAAGTGCGTTTCAACAATACTTCGTTGTTTTGTTGTGCCATCGATTTTGGAAAAATAGTAGCTTTATAATGACCATAAAAATCATCCATAAATTTCATTAATGGATCGTTGATGATAGCTTCGGTAGTTGGATTTTTTAAGAAATCTTTTTCTTTGGCTTCGTTGGTAAACATTGATGTATTAAAAATATCATCTACAAAATCAGCTATTTTCATAGCGTTGCCGCCTAATGCATTTAAGCCTTCGCTGCGTTGCGATGCAGGAATATCCATGTATGCATTCATTAATAATTGACGCATATTTTTTCTATCCGTAGCAATATTGGTGGTTTTAAAATAGCCTTCCATCATTTCAACCATTTGTGGATTTAATGCTTTTTTAATATCTTCTGCTTTAGCATCTTTAGCTGTAGCGGCTGCATACACAGTGCTATAAAAAGCCATACCTACGCTTGATGTAGGAATTGAACTAACGCCATAACGAATAATGTGGCGATAGTTTTCATACGGCACAAAATCATTGTATAATTTATCTGCATCGGCTAAAACTGAACCAAATTCTTTTTTACGAGCTTCATCAGCATTAATCCAAGCGGCTAATTTATTTTCGTTTTCTTTTAATTTTTCAATGGTGTGTAAGCGATTTAATTGTGTGCTTTGTCCAATTGAATATTTATAGTAATTCATTAATTGAGCGTATCTGCCAGCCAACTTTAAATCAACATTAATGTCTTTGCTCATATCGGCTTTCATAGTTTCAGTTATGAATTTCCAATATTTAATATGGATAGGATTATCAGTAGCTTGTAAGCGTTCAATTCCTTTTGAAAATTCATAACGCTTTGTACGACCAGGAAAACCCATAATCATAGCATAATCGCCATTTTGAATGCCTTTCATCGAAATTTTTAAAAACTTTTTTGGTGTAAATGGTTTGTTATCCATCGAGTAATCGGCAGGCTTATTATTTTTATCTGCATAAATACGCATTACACTAAAATCGCCTGTATGTCTTGGCCACATCCAGTTATCGGTATCGCCACCAAATTTACCAATTGATTCTTGTGGTGCTGCTACTAATCTTACATCATTATATTTATCATAAATAAAAATAAAATATTGGTTGCCGCTAAAAAATTCCGCCATCGTAACCATTTCATATTTTTCTTTTTTAAATGCTTTGGTTAATGAATCGCTCATGTTTTTTAAAGCTGCTCTTCTTTTATCTTCGGGCAAACCTGCAATAGCTTTTAAAACAGTTGGTGTTACATCTACAATTTGTTGTAAAATAGCAGCATAAGCTTTTGTAGTTAATTCTTTCGATTTATCAGTAGCCCAAAAACCATTAGCCAAATAATTATTTTCGGCTGATGATTGATCAGCAATGGCATTAAATGCGCAATGATGATTGGTAAATAATAAACCTTCGTTGCTTACTATTTCGGCAGTACAAAAACCACCTAACGATACGATAGCATCTTTGGTAGATGCATGATTGATATCGTAAATATCAGTGGCTGAAAGTTTTAATCCTGCACGTTTCATGGCATTGTAATTTTTGCCAATCAAACTCGGAATCCACATACCTTCATCGGCACGGGCATTAGAAAATAACAATACAGCAAATGCTGCAATAAGTAGTTTAAGTTTCATTTTTGATTATTAATTTTAATAAATGGAATGCGAAAATAGGAAAATAATTTGCAGCAACAAATCATTGACAAAATGTGAGCTAATAAAAAATAATTAGCTTGTAAAAACGGATAAATTATTCATTTAATTTATCGCCTCGTAAAGCCCTAAATCGCTTACGGGCTTCATTTACAAATGTACTACCTTGGTATTTTGATAATAAATCGGCATACAAATCCATAGCTTCTTTTTTCTTGTTGAGTTTAGTTTCAAGAAGGGTAGCTTTTAAAAACAAAGCATCATCGGCTAAAATATCTTCGCCAAATTTAATGATAATGTTATCTAATAATCCAACTGCTTTATCATACTGTTTTTTGCGAATACAAATTTTTGCTTGAGCAAAATCAACATCATCTTCTACATTATTTTCTTTGTATAATATTTTTATGCTATCGTATAGTTTCCATGCTTCATCAATTTTATTTTGAAATACTAATAAATCGGCATTGGCAAACATTTGCATAGCGCCAATATTCATGATGCTATCATTGCCTTTGCCTAAATTTTCGGCAATAAAAATTGATAGGTCTAAGGCATCGTTTGCAATTAATTCGCTGGTGCTTCCTTTTAATACTTCCATTTGCGATTGCGCCCATTCAAAATCGCCAAAGTAATAACTCCATTTAGCATTTTTATATTTTGCTAATTCGCCCAAAGCTTCGCCAGGCAAAGCTTTATCTACCTGCGAATACAATAATGTGCTTTCCCATTTTTCGCCTTGCATTAAATAATAATCGCCCAAATCAATTTTCGCTTTGTTGATAGAACGGGCATCAATAAACTTTGCTATTAAATCATTTAAAATTAAAATAGCGGTATCAACTCTATGATAATTTAAAGCCTCTAACTGCGCCAAATCGCATACCGTATTAGCATACATTTGTTGGTTATTAATATTGGGGTTAAACTTGGTGATGTAGCTTAAATACTCACTTTTTAAAGCATTTAAATCAGCGGTTGTATAATCATCTGTATTTTCAATTTTTGCTTTTCTTGATTTTAATAACCAACTTTTTGCTTGAAAAAAATAAGGATAATCATCGCCCAAATCGGCTACATATTTATATCCATTAATGGCATCGTTGTAATATTTTTCATCATAGGCCGATTCGGCAATTTGCATTACTCGTTGTCCGCCTTCTCTTAATCGTTTATCAATTGCAATTATTTGTATAATGGCTTGTTCAAAATCGTGGCTTTGCAAATAACTCCATACCAACAAATCAATCATCATTAAATTATTGGGCGATTTTTGAATACGCTTATATAATTGTGTTTGCAAATCCATTGATAAATTACCATCGGTTAATAAAGGTTGTAAAATATTTTTTACTTCCTGAATCCTTGTGGCATCAACATCTAAGGCAGCCAACAGCAAATCCATCATCATTTTTGGTTTGCCTTGTTTGCCATAAATAGTTGCCAATTCAATATCGTAATAATGTGGTGCATTTAAAATTGTATTTCCTTTTTCATACACCATTTTAGCTTTTTCAATTTGATTAGTTTGCATAAACAAAGCAGCTAATTTTCTGATAGCATCGGGGTCGGCTTTTAAATGTTTTATAGTGGCATCGTATTGTTCGGTAGCTTTTTTTTCATCGCCTTTTAGTTCGTAAAGTTTAGCTAAATCAATATAAAAAGTAAAATCATCGGGGTGTAATTTTTGAACTTTTTTAATCACTTTTTCTGCTTTATCATATTGCTTTAGCGATTCTAATACTTTTACATATTTATCGTAAACAGCAGTATTGTCGGGGTTTTTAGTAAATAATTTATCATATAATGCCACAGCTTTTTCAAACTCATTATTGTTATAATAAGCTTCAGCCAAATCTAAATCATCTGAAGTTTGTGCTACCGAAATTTCATATTTCAACAACACCAAACTGAATAGTAATATTTTAAAAAATAGCTTCATGGTTATAAAACTTTCATCGTTTTAATTTATTGTAAACGGAAAATAATTTTTTAATAACTTATCAATTAATAATGCTGCTACTAAAGCGCCAATTGTATTAGCTACAATATCATACATATCAAAACTACGGCGAATGCAAATTGTGCCTTGAATTATTTCCATTAATATACTATACAATGTGGCAATTACAAAAGCTTTACCTGCAGCAGTTTTCCAATTATTAAAATACATACTCCATAATAATACTGATACAAAGCAGAAGTACATGATAAAGTGTACAGCTTTATCAAAATTTATAATATTGATTTTTGGAAAATAAGGGCCTGGAAGCGTTGACAATAGTGTAACAATTGCCAACCACACCCAACTTAAGATAAAGTATTTTCGAAACGTAATTATCATGGCAAACAAAGTAAGCAAAGATAATTAGGGCTTCAAAATTTGAATTGAATTATTTGTAAATAAAATTATATACCCAATACTTCTTTTAAGTGGCTATACCCTGCCCTACTTAATGGCACTTTTGCACCCGTTTTTAATAAGGCTATATGATTGGTTTTATCGTAAGGTTCAACTTTGGTAAGCTGTTGCAATTGTATGATATACGAACGATGAACACGTACAAACTGGCTTGCATCCAATGTTTGCTCGTAGTAAGTAAGTGTTTTCTTTTTTACATGCATACCCGATGCGGTATAAATTTTTACATAATCATCGTATGCTTCAATATAAAAAACATCTTTTGTAGGAATAATTTGAATATTGCTACCGTTTTTAACCACTATTCGTTGGTGTTCGTCGGGCTGTTTATTTACCGATTCTAAAATTGTTTGTTGTTCGGTTTCTACATCTTTATTTTTATAATGCAACAGCCATTTTTCAATTGCTTTATCAAATCGTTCTTTACTAAAAGGTTTTAATAAATAATCAATAGCATGTGCTTCAAATGCTTTAATAGCAAACTCATCAAAGGCTGTAGTAAAAATTACAGCAGGCGGATTATCTAAAATTTCAAGCATTTCGAAACCTGTAATTTTAGGCATTTGAATATCTAAAAAAATTAAATCGGGTTTATGTAGTTGAATAGATTTTGCACCACTAAATCCATCGCCACATTCATCTAACAATTCAAATTGCTGATGCGATTGTAAAAACTCTTTTACAATGCCTCTTGCCAATGGTTCATCATCTATTATTATTGCTTTAATCATACACTTTGTGGTATTAATAAGGTGGTTGTAAAAATATTATTAGCAGCTTCAACTTTTAATAAATCTTGCCTAGCAAATAATAAATATAATCTTCGTTGAACACTATTTAAGCCAAAGCCTTCGCCCTTAGAGGCTTTTGAAGTTGTTTCATCATAAGGGTTTGAAATTTTTATTTCTAATTGATGCGGTTTGCATGAAATTAGAATGCTGATAGTTACATCGCCAATGGTATCATACAACCCAAATTTTATTGCATTTTCAACTAATGGTTGCAATAATAATGAAGGCAATTTTTGGTTCATACATTCATCTGTACAATTAATTTCGGTATGTAATCTATTGCCAAATCTTACTTTTTCAATATCTAAATATAAATTCAGATTTTTTATTTCTTCATCAATAGTAACTAATTGTTGGTCGTCTTTTTTCAAAGTGCTTCGTAAAAAATCGCTTAATTGCTGAATCATTTTTCGGGCTTCATTTGGCTTTGTGCCAGCTAAAGCGCTAATAGAATTTAAGCTGTTGAATAAAAAATGGGGTTGTAATTGTTGGCGCAATTTTGCTAACTCGGCTTCTCTTAAAAGCGTTTCGGCATCGGTGTTTCGTTCAATAATTTCTTGTTGGTCGATAAAGTACATCCACAACCAGCAAAGCGCCGAATAGCCTACTAACAACAAAAAATTAAAAGTAAATCGTATCTCACTTGATTGTTCGATAAAGCTGGTGTAAACCACATTATCGCTGAAATATTTTTTAAGAATAAAGTATTGAACAATGGTAAAAAAAATAGGCGTTATTACAATTCTTAAAAATCTAAAAAAAGTATTTCTTCGAAATGGATGCGATGAATAGTAAAAATATTTTTCACGAATGATGATAAAAAATGTGGCTGCAAATAATAAAGCATTTGAAATAGCTGCATCAATTAATATCAAATTCCAATCGGCATAATATTGTTTCAGAATAAATATCTGAAAACAAAATAAGATAGAGCAGGCTGAAAACAGCACTACCAATAGCGTTGTGATGGAATATTTTTTAAAGTATTTCAATTGTTTTGATATGCCATTGGCTCTACTTGTTCGTTATGAAATTGATTAGCTCGTAATTTTGTTTGATAAATGTAGGCATTTGATTTTTCTGTTTCAACTGTGGTTGAATACACTTCCATTCCATCTTTAATTTCATTTAATAAAATCAATTCGGCTACATCAATAAATTTCCAATTGATGTGTGTATTGTTTTCATTTACAAAATCAAGCTCTTCATTAGTGCCAATTAATTTGGCTTTGTAATAGGCTTCTGTATTGGTTTTGGCAGATACTAAGCGCAATTGCTCATCAAATTGTTTAGTGTTATTGCCATAATTTACATCTATGTTAAAAATTAATTTTGCTATATACCAATTCATATAATAAAGGTTTTAAAAATTACGAATATCAATGCCACCAAAAAATGTATTGCCTTCTAAAATAATTATTTTATCGGCTGCAACGCCTGTTGCAGGCTGAATAGTTCTTCTATCTTCAACACTTCCCATCACAGCAGTAATTTCAGATTTTATTTGCCAATGTGGCGGTATAATAAGTTTTGTACCACCAAATACGTTATTTATTTCTAATCGTATGGTGCCTGTAAAATCGGCTTGTGTAAGATTAATTTCGCTACCACCAAACACATTATTTATTTCGCCGCCTTTAAAATTTTTTGAAAATACATTTTTTTTAATGCCCCCAAATACCACATTAAAATCAATATAATCTTCGGATGAAGCATCTGTAAATTGTTGTTTGAATTGACGACGATTTTTAAAATGCTGATGCCACGATGGATGAAACCTGCGCTTTGGCTTAATGATAAATAATAATCCTATTAAAATTAAAACGGCAGGAAAAAAGAAATCGCCTAAATGCAATTCGGGAAATATATCACGAGTTAATAAACCCCAACCGCCTATGGCTACTAAGATTAACCATGATGCATGGCGAAAATTATGTTTTACACCTACAAATAATCCTACTAAAATCAACAACATTTTCCAACTAAAAAACCAGTATGGTAGCTGCAATAAATTAGCATGATTTAAAATATATAATACGCCACCCACTATAAAAGCTACGCCAGTAAATATTCTTCCTTTTCTTCTGGTGTTTTCTGAATCAATACAAAAATCATTTTGATAATTTGTATTTGTGTCTTGCTGTTCCATTTTTATTAATTTTAATGCAAATGTAGGAGGCTATTAAAACCCTGCAATAGGTATTAGGCGAATGGTAAAAAATGGTAGGTGGAACGAAGAGCAAATACATTAATAAGGCGAACGCAATGGTTCGCCTTATTGATAAAACTGATTATTTTAAAGTTATTCTTTCACAAATTTACCATTCATCACATTGCCGTTTGTATCTGTGGCTTTAATAAAATAAATACCGTTAGATAAAGTTGATACATCAATTTGAATTTGTTGAGTTAATGAGTTTTTGATTTGTTGAAATACAATTCTTCCCAACACATCAGTTACCTCAATTGTATTTACCAATGACTGATGACGAATAACTAATGACTGCGAAGCAGGATTTGGATATACCATTAACTGATTACTTCCTGCTGTTAACTGTTCTACGCCTACATTTCCAACAGTATAACAAGCCGAAGTATCGGAACATAAATTTTGTTTTGATTGAACAACTACAGCATAACTACCCGATGATGATGGATAAAAAATACTATCGTTTGCACCCGATATATTTTGATGATTGCTGCAATCTATCCATTGAAAATAGCTGTTGGCGGCTGTTGCAATTAAGGAATGAGTGGTAACAATTACTGATGTATCAACTGTTTTCATTCCTAACAATAATGTAATTGCCGAGTCGCAACCATTTGCTGCAATTAATGTATCATCATAAATTCCGTTTATGGTGTATGTTTTACCATTAAAATTATACTTTTCGCCTTGACAGAAAAATGCATTTACAAAAGTGTGATTATAAGGCATTACCACCAAATTCATTACCACAACCGAATCGCAGCCTAAGTAATTGGTAAGTGTATCGAAGTAAGTACCCGATTGATTGTAGTTATGTTGGTTAAAATTAAATACATCGCCATAGCAAATATTTTTTGTAAAGCCCGAAGCTGTAGTAGGGTTTACAATTAAATGCATCGTAATTACTGAATCGCAGCCTACATAATTTTGCAAAGTATCTTTAAATGTACCACCTACATTTATAAAATGGTTGTTAAAATAATACGACTGACCGCTGCATAATGTATGATTAAAAGATGACGAACTGGTAGGCAAAACAATTAAATGTAAAGTAATGAAACTATCGCAGCCATTGGCGTTGGGCAATGTATCGTAATAAGTGCCACTACTATTTAGATGTTGATTTTTAAAAAAATACGTTTGATTATTGCAGAGAGTTTGGTGGATGATTTTATTACTAATTAATCGATAAGTAAAATT
>JBEEMV010000244.1:0-5796 GCA_041192505.1 Bacteroidota bacterium | reverse complement strand
ATTTGAAGTACAAAGTAGCAGATTTCAGCTTAGCTGAATGGGGACGTAAAGAAATGAGATTAGCCGAAGCTGAAATGCCAGGTTTAATGTCTATTCGTGAAGAATATGGTCCGTCGCAACCTTTAAAAGGTGCACGTATTGCAGGTTGCTTACACATGACTATTCAAACAGCTGTGTTAATTGAAACATTAACAGCTTTGGGTGCTGAAGTAAAATGGAGTTCATGTAATATATTTTCAACGCAAGACCAAGCTGCTGCTGCTATTGCTGCTGCTGGCATTGGTGTATATGCTTGGAAAGGACAAACACAAGAGGAAGCGGATTGGTGTATTGAACAAACTTTGTTTTTCGGCAGTGCAGATAGACCTTTGAATATGATTTTGGATGATGGTGGCGATTTAACAAACATTGTGTTTGATAAATATCCTGAATTGATTCAACACGTAAAAGGGTTGAGCGAAGAAACTACAACTGGTGTTCATCGCTTATACGAAAGAATGCAAAAAGGCACATTGCCAATTCCTGCATTTAATGTAAACGATTCGGTTACTAAATCTAAATTTGATAATAAATACGGTTGTAAAGAATCTTTAGTTGATGCTATTCGTCGTGCTACGGATGTGATGATGGCTGGTAAAGTAGCTGTTGTTGGTTCGTATGGCGATGTGGGTAAAGGTTCGGCTGCTTCGTTAAAAGGTGCAGGTTGTCGTGTTATCGTAACTGAAATCGACCCTATTTGTGCATTGCAAGCTGCTATGGATGGCTTTGAAGTAAAACCAATGATTGATGCGGTGAAAGAAGCTGACATCGTGGTTACAGCATCGGGTTGCAGAGATTTGATTACTGAAAAACATTTCAGATTAATGAAAGATAAAGCTATCGTTTGTAATATCGGTCACTTCGATATTGAAATTGATATGGCTTGGTTGAATGGTGCTTATGGTAACACAAAAAACACTATTAAACCACAAGTAGATATGTACACTATTGATGGAAAAGATGTAATTATTTTGGCTGAAGGCAGATTAGTAAACTTAGGTTGTGCTACTGGTCATCCAAGTTTTGTAATGAGTAATTCATTCAGCAATCAAACATTGGCGCAAATTGAATTGTGGTGCAATCCAGGTAAATACGAAAACAAAGTTTATGTATTACCAAAAGTATTAGATGAAAAAGTAGCTCGTTTGCATTTAGCTAAAATTGGTGTAGTGTTAGATGAATTAACTACAGCACAATCTGAATATTTAGGATTGCCGAAAGAAGGTCCGTTCAAACCAGAAACTTATAGATACTAAGAAAAGTTGCTGGTAATTAGTTACTGGTTTCTTGAAATAAAAAAATCCCTCAACATTAATTTGTTGAGGGATTTTTTTATGGCATTACCGTATCAATGAAATATCGCCCTTTTTAATTATTTTTTTTTCGTTTGCCGAATGCTTGTAACTAATTAAATAATCATACACACCCACTTCTTGTTCTACATTTTTAAATCTTCCATCCCAGCTTTCATCAGTATTTGAGGCAGTAAATACCTTTTGTCCCCAACGATTAAATATCGAAAATTCATATTCTATTGGTAATGGATTACATTCTATTACAGGCTTAATAGTTTCGTTTAAATTATCATGATTAGGCGAAAATGCATTGGGCATATATATATTGCAATCGCAATTTTCAGTAGCAATAAATATGCTATCTGATACAGGTTTGCATGGCGGAAAAGTAGCTGTAACTATATATAATCCGCCACTGCTAATTTCAGAAGTAGCTATGCCTACACCATTATTCCAACTAAATGTACCACCAAATAAATTATTTGGGTTGGCATTTAATGTTACCATTTTATCATCACACATCAACACATCATTGCCCAAATCAATTTTAAATTTAGGCAGCATATTTATCACAGTAAGAATTACACTATCGCAGCCTTTATAATTAAATAAAGTAGAAAAATAATTGCCGCCAAAAAGTGCTATTGCGCCATCGGGCAAATGTGTGGTATCGCCATCACACACATATAAAGTTTGATTAGATGCACTATTGCTTAATACCGTAAGATTAACCACTATCGTGCTATCGCAGCCTATATAATTTGTATATTTAAATACATAACTACCTGCACCACTTACCACCGAGCCATTAGGCAAAGTATAATTTTTGCCATTGCAAATAGTAGCATTAATAATTTTTAATGATGAATCTTTAGTTTGTAATTGAATGGTGATGATGCTATCGCAATTTCTATAATTCAAAATTGTATCGTTGTAAATACCAGCATTTACAAGTATTTTGCCACTTGGTGTTACATAATTTTTGCCTTTACAAATAATAGTATTTACTGAAGCTGTACTTTTATTTTTTACTGATAAATTAATGGTAATAATACTATCGCAACCCAAATGATTGGTAATAGTATCATGATAAGTGCCACCACTTGATACCAATAAACCACTCGGCAATGTATAACTTTTGCCTTGGCAAATAGAAACATTTAGCGTAGCAAATGTTTTTGAATTTACATTAATAATAAATGTATCCTTACTAAAACAATGATTTACCGAATCGGTAGCAATATATGTTGTATTGCTTAATGGATAAGCCTTTGGAGCTACACAAGTAGTGCATGATAAATTTGTAGTTGGATTCCAATTAATAAATTGAGCAGATGAATTTAATTGTAAAGTTGCTGTATCGTTTTGGCAAATAGAAAGGGTTTGGGATGATGATGGATTACTAAATGAAAAATAAGCATTACAAAAATTCGATTGATTAATATTTCCAAAATTTGTTAATAGTTGAATATTGTGATTACCGCTTGTAGAATATTGGACCGATGGATTTACAGCAAATGAAAGCGGCAAAGTATTTCCTGTTGGTGCAATATCAATTCGTGTAACATTTGAATCAACAGGATTAAAAGTAAAAAAATGAAAAGCATTATTGCTCCAAAATGTATTAGATGTCATATTCCAAAAATCATCATTGCCGCCATAATTTCCTAAGTTGGTGGTGGTAATAGGGCTTGTAATTCCGTTCTGAAAATTCAACAACACAATATGCCCAGGATAGCCCAATGCAGGGCTTTTCTGGCTACTTACTAATCCAAATAATTGATTACAACTTTAAAATAATTTTATTGCTCTTGGTGCATTTAACATCCCTCCTACATTTCCTAAATTAGTAACTGTGGGTGCATTATTCAAAATGTTGGTGCCAAAATTTAATAGGCGTAAATCACCAGGAACATTATTGGTTGAAATCATCATATACCAATTTCCGTTTTCTTGTTCCATTGCAAATCCAACGCTTGGGTTAAATGAAGAATAAACCGTTGTTATAGTTGGTGTATTTGTAATTGATGTTCCAAAATCTACTCGTTGAACATCGCCATTGGTTCGGCAAACTACAAAGCCAATATAGTTTGTACCATTTTTAAAAATTTCTAATTGATGTGGCCAATTACCTAAAACTGGAACAACTAAGGGAATCACGGTTGGTGATGTGTTTGTAATTGAAGCACCAAAATTCAATCTACTCATAAATGCAGAAACTGAGTTTCCTCCATCAACAATAGCATACCAATTTCCACTTTCTTTAAAAAATTGAACTGCTTCATTATGACCACCAGGCAAAACATTTGAAATGATAGTTGTACTTAATGGAATTGTATTTAATGGATTAGTTCCTAAATCACATCTAATCAAATCAGTTGTAAAAGAATTTGTAATAAACAAATAGTAATTACCTCCATCTTCAATCAAAGTGCCTGCTGTTGTTGAATTTAAAGCACTATTCAACACACCAAGATTTACTGATGATTTTACACCATTAATATTTAAGGAATCGAAACTCCAACAATTAGTTACATTATTCAAGCTTGTATTCGTAATACTAATTGGATAGTTTGTACAAAAAGAATCTATAAATTGAAATGATGTGTGTGAAAATGTATTTGTACAAGCAGAAAGTTGAATAGTAATAATGCTATCACAACTATTGTGATTTGCAATTGTATCATAATAAATTCCTACCGTAGAATATTGTTTACCGCTTGGTGCTGTAAAAATATTGCCTTGACATAATGAATCATTAAGATTTGAAAATGTTTTAAGATTCACCTTTACAATAAATGTATCTCGATTAAAACAATGATTTACCGAGTCGGTAACAATATATGTTGTAGTACTTGTTGGATAAGCTTTTGGCGAAATACAATTAGTGCAAGATAAATTAGTAGAAGGACTCCATGTAATATGATGTGCTTGTGAGTTAAGTTGCAAAATGGCTGTATCATTTTGGCAAATGGAAAGAGTAGTCAAAGAATTTATGTTAACCGATGCAATAAAAGATAAATTGAGTTTAAATAATGTGCCGCCTGAACACCCATTTGTAGACCCACTATTTGCCCCTGAAGCTAATCCCCCTAATCCCCCATTTTGATTGATAAACATATTAGTAGGTTTTGTGGTTTGTGAAACCCAAATTAATCCACCACCACCACCTCCTCCTCCTCCATGTTGATATCCTGAAACATCTGTTGTGCTTGCACCATCACCTCCTTTTAAATTTACATAAATTGGAGTTGTATAATTCAAACAACTAATTAAAATACTCCCACCGCCGCCGCCGCTTCCTCCATCATTTGTTGAATTAAGGGCTGTCATTCCATTGGAATTAATTTTATTGGCTGCTCCAACAATTGAATTTGAAGTTATTAAAACAATTCCACCACCATTACCTCCATCATAAGCATGATTATCATTTTCATGGGCAGCGCCACCACCACCACCTAAGCATGCTCTTAATATTGAATAATTTAATGTCTTGCCGCCAAAACCAGCTGCTAAATTTGGGGTTGTGCCGTATATTGGAGTATTAAAAGCATGCCCTCCATCTCCGCCGCAACCGAAACTACCACCACCACCACCACCAGCATTTACAGAATTTCCACCACCGCCACCATTTGCAGGTGCTCCTTTACCATAAATAAATGGACTTAAACCATTACCACTTATTCCTTCACCTTTTGCAGCAAACATTGACGGATTATACGAGCTGTAGTAATTAAATACATGGGCTGGATTTGTTGCAGCTGTAATTATTTGTCCACCTCTAAATCCTTTTCCTGTAACATCTATACTATCACTAAAATTGATTTTACCGATTGCATCTATTGCCAAAACTCCGCCAGTGTTTCCATTCCATGGCATACAAGTTAATGTGCCAACTATTGTTGGGTTGATATATTGAGGAACTTTAATTAATTGCACCTTACCATTAATTTGGTATGAGTTAGTAAGGATTGAGCTAAGGGTAATCACGTTACCTAAAACCGAAATAATTTTTGAATATTCAAATAATCCACTTGATGAGTCATTTTGAATAATACCATAGTTGGAAGTATTTGTTGTGTCAATAGCAGCACCTTGCATTTGTATTATCATTACCAAATTGCCAACAGAAAAACCTGAATTGGTATTTACAGTAAGGATTGATTGACACGAGTTAGAAGAAATATTTATAATGCTTGAATAAGAGTTTACAATACCTGAAATATTTGGTGAGCCATCACTTCCGTTGCCTATTCCTTGAGAAAATGAATTAATCTCAAAAATGAATAAACATAAAATAGAAAGTAAAAATCTTTTCATTAATATTAAATCAATAGGTATTGGTCGTATTAAAACCATTTACCAAAACTAACAATTTTATTTTTCATTAATACTGTTTAATGTACTAACAATTCCATTTTCTAATGAAACAAAATTCGAAATATCAAAATTCTTAATGAGG
>JBEEMV010000243.1:0-5809 GCA_041192505.1 Bacteroidota bacterium | reverse complement strand
TACTTCAGTAAAATATCCGCCACCAGTTTCGGTTTGCAGCATGGTGCCTATTGGATTATCTACATAATCTACTACAATAATTCCAGCATCGGCACACAAATGCAAATACCACAACATGTGGCATGATGAAAGCGAAGCCAATAAAAAATCTTCTGGATTATGTTTCGTTATATCACCCAAAAATGGTGCATCCGATGAAGCTAAAATATCGGGTTTGTTATGAATTGAAATAGTATGACTTCGTTCGTAAGCCTTGTAGTTGCTCGTTCCTGTGCCGTTATTGCCTGTCCATTTAATGTTTAATTGGTAATGGTGTTGTTTGCTCATGTATGTTTTTTTAGGAAAAATTTAATTGTGAAATTAATAGGTGTTTCTATTTTCCCATTCTTCTTTTGTTATTTTTAACCAATTGCATTCAATATTATTCCAACCTTCCCAAACAAAAGTTTCAATAAATGTTAGCCCACATTTTTCTAAAACTTTCCTTGAGTTTATGTTTTCTACATTTGTTATTCCGTAAATTTCATTCAACTTCATTTCTTCAAAACCATAGTTCACAGCAGCTTTGGCCGATTCGGTAGCATAACCTTTACCCCAATGTTTTTGTAGCAAACGATAACCAACCTCATGAAAATTAATTTTTCCATTGGTAGTTTGTTGCATATATTTTAATCCACTCCAACCAATAAAATTGCCCGATGATTTTTCAATCATAGCCCAACGTCCAATTCCATTATCCAAATATTGCTGACGGACATTGGCTATCACATCATGTATGTGTTCAATTACTTTAACTGGATTATTGCCTAAATATTTATGTACTTCGGCATTGCTATCCATTTCAAAAAAAGCGTCAGCATCACTTGGTTGCAGTTCACGTAAAATCAATCTTTCTGTTTCGATATGGAATTTCATTTGTTATAAAAATCAAAAATTTCTTTGGTTAATGTTGCAATTATTTTTTCAGTTGCTTCATAATTTTCTCTTGAATTTATCACAAAAACTGAAATAGCTAAATGATTTCCATTGGGCAAATAAATGATTCCAGCATCATTGCAAATATTTTTCAGTGTATCATTAAATGGGCTTGTGCCTGTCTTGTGAGCCACTACTACATTGGATTGCAGATAGCCTTTCAATCTTTTGTCGGAAGAAAAATTTACTGTTATGTAATGCAATAGTTTTTCTTTACTGTTTTCATTTACGATTTTTCCTTCGTAAAAACTTTTCAGCAATCGGCTAATATCATACGGCGGCGAATTATTTTCATACATCAATTCCATACTACCGCCAATTTCAAGTTCTGTTTTTTTGATTTGAATATTTTTGAACCCAATTTTATGAATATATTTATTGGCAACCTTAGTGCCACCAATAGTTTCAAACAATACATCAGTAGCCAGATTATCGCTGTAAGAAATAGCGTACATCATCAAGCTATCAACTGACATCCACAAACTATCGCCTTTGTTTCTGCTTTTTAATGGACTAAAAGAAAAATTATCTAACATTTTTTTGCTGATAAAAACCTTTTGGTCAAGTGAGATTTTTCCTTCTTCTGCCAAATGCAAAACAGTTAATGACAAGGGAAATTTAAAAACACTTTGCATTGGAAAATGAATTTGATTATTGATAGAAAGCGAATCATTCGTTTCCAATTCAATCACACTCAAACCCACTGTGGCTTTGTATTTGGAAGTAATCGCTTTCAGTTTATTTCTAAGCTCATCATGATTTTTTTGTTGAGCTAAAACAGTTTTTGCACAAATAAAAAGTGCGATTAAAAAGAGGAAATGTTTTTTCATTTTATTGTAGTTTTATTAATTCTAAAAATATTTACCAAGTCGCCATTGCTGTTGGTTGTTTTTTCCAAATGCATTCCGTTTGCTAAAGCCACTTTTGCCGAATCTACATTGTCAACATGAATAATTGAAATTAATGAATCACGAAAATTATTTTCAAAAGCAAAAACGCTGCATTTTTTTGCTGCTTCTAAAGCGTAACCTTTTTTGCGATGATTGGGCATGATGGAATAACCAATTTCTAATTCTTCAACACCATCCACTGTTTGAATCAATAAACCACATTGCCCGATAAATTCGTTGGAGTGCTTATCTATCAATGCATTCATGCCACCTAAATTATTTTCGTAGCGATTGAAAACTTTATCAAACCAAAGTCTGCATCTTTCATTTGGGTCTTCGGTTGCTAATTGTTGCTGCGAAAAAATATACTTTAATGAATCAGGATATTTGCAAAATGCTAACCATGTTTCAAAATCTGATTCAACCAATTTTCTAAAAACTAATCTTTCTGATTCATGTCCTTCAAGAGAATATTTAAATGATGTTTTCATTTTTTTGCTATAATTTGAAATGCTGCGGCACTATTGCCATTCATGGTTTTTACTTCAATTGATTTTTCGTGAATTGCCCGAAAATCTTTCAACAGTTCTTTAATCCAAACTTTTGAGTGATGCCGAAATGTTGCTCCATCAGGCAATGTAAACACTCCGTAATTTTCTATGTCATCGTTCAAATATTTATAACGATTTACCTCAACAGAATTTGTTTGCAAATAATAATCGCTGATATAAATGATGCCGCCTGTTTTCAATTTTGAAAATAATATTTCAATTAATTCCATTTGCGATTTATTACCTGGAATACAAGTCAATACTGCAAACAACAAAAAGCAATCAACCGAATTATTTTCAATCGGTAAATCAGATGCTGAATCAATTTGAAAAATATTTTCTACTCCAATTTTATGTCCACGATTAATTAATTCAACTGAAAAATCAAACCCTTTTACATCGTTAAAAGCATTATCATTCAGCTCTTTCACAATTCTTCCATAACCACAACCATAATCAACAATACAAGAATCTTTACTCACAAATTTTTCAAGAAATGAAATATTTAGCGGATGAGTAAATGTTTTCTCATTCGCTACTTTGTTCCAATATTGCTGACTATAATTCAACTTCATTTTTTTACTATGATGGTTTAAACTCTGAAGTAGAACTCCCTTGTTTTCTTAAAATATATTCATCAACACCTTGAATAATATGATTAGTCAAAGTGCCTATTTTTTCAAAACCTAAACTGTAATACAATTTTTGAGCTTCATAATTAAACGAACTAACGCACATAAAAACGTTTGGAAATTCTTTCAAAATCTTTTCTTCGCTGAATTTTAAAAGTGCCGTCCCGATTCCTTGATTTCTGAATTCAGATTTGATGCAAATAGTTTGAATGTATCCACGAAGCACTCCGTAAAAACTTAGCACTACGAAACCAGCAAGCTCATTCTCAACTATAGAAAGGTAAACTTCTTTGTAATCGCCTCTTACAGCCAATTTACATTTTTCATAATCAAATTTAAGTGTTGTAAATGGTTCTGATTGGCTCATCAATTCGGCACATTGATTCAGTTCGTTTTCGTTCGTTGTTAATTTTATTTCCATTTTTAAATTATTTTTTAACCATGATAATCCATTCGTTTTCTTATTTCAATTTCCGCTTCTTGCCCTGCCCATTTTTTACATAAATAAAGCCCGATGTCAATTGATGAGGCAACGGCAGCTGCTGTAATCACATTTCCATCTTCAACGATTCTCTCTTTCTTCACTTCTTTGCAAAATTGTTTTAGTGTTTCGCATTCGTCAAAATGTGTGGTTGCAAATTTATTTTTCAGAAAACCTGCTGCACCTAAAATCAAACTTCCTGTGCAAATTGAAATTTTAAAATTCACTTCTTTAGCAGTTTTAATCCAATCCATAAATTCATTGTCGGCAATTAATTTTTTTGTTCCAAATCCGCCAGGAATAATAATTACATCATAATTTGACAAAGATTCTTTGATTTTGTTTGGCTTCATTTCAAGTCCGAAATTATCGCTTACAGCTTCGGTAAAAGCACAAATATCCCAACTTAAATCAGGCAAATACTTCATAGATTTTAATCGACTGATTGGGTCGTAGATACCGACAAAATCGAGCCATGTTATTCCATCAAAAATTATAAATGCGATTTTCATGATTGTATAAATTTTCTGTAACTTGGCTCATTATGTTTTTTGAAACCAGCTTTCACATAAACAGGTTCGCCTTCTTTTGAAGCATGCAAATCAAACAATTTTACACCTAATTCTTTTCCTGTTTCTTCCAATCGTTTTACAATTTCAGAAGCAATGCCTTGTTTGCGGTGCGATGCAACAGTGTACATATTTATGATGTAACCTATCATGCCGTTTGGCACCCGAAAACTTCCAGGCATTTGATAAATTTTCATTCCACCAACGCCGACTAATTTTTCATCGCAGATTGCAATCCACGAAACATAAGTTTGTAATGGAATTTCCCTTTCAAAAAATGATTTCAATTCCGTTCTCAATTTTTGTTTTGCTTCATCCGTTTGTTCTCCCCAAAATTCAATCATGAATTCAACCCTTGATTCAACAAGCATTTCAAGGTGTTCAATTGTGGCTCGAATAAATTTTATTTTACTCATATTTTTTTAAGAATTTACTTTTTCAACAACATTTCCATTGCCAATATTTTTATTTCAATCCAAATTTATTTCTCCAGTTAAATACGATTTTGCTTTGCCTCCAATCAAACATCTGTCATTTTTGAATTCACAGAATAGTTGACCGCCACGTTGTGATATTTGATGTGCAATCAAATTATTTTTGCTTAATTTTTTCGACCACAAAGGCAACAAAGATGTATGTGCAGAGCCGGTTACTGGGTCTTCATTTATCCCAGATTGAGGTGCAAAAAAACGGGAAACAAAATCTACGCTATCACCTTTTGCGGTAACAATTAATCCTCTTGCATTTAATTTTTCGATTTCGATAAAATTGGGTTGAAGATTTTGTAATGAGCTTTCACAATCAATTACAGCCATGTAATCTGTTTTCCCTTTATACACTTCAATGGGTTTAATTCCGATGCAATTTTCAATTGTGTTTTGTTCCTCATTGATTAATTCCAGCGTATCAGTTGGGAAATCTAAAAGCAGCAAATCATCTTTCTTTTCAACGATTAACAATCCACTTCTGTGAGAATGAAACTGAATTTTTGAGTCAGGATAATCAAGCAAATTAAATAGTACAAATGCAGAAGCCAAGGTTGCATGTCCACACAAATCAACTTCTACAATTGGCGTAAACCATCTGATTTCAAAGGTTTTTCCATTTGGAACAACAAAAGCAGTTTCTGCTAAATTATTTTCAAACGCAATTGACTGCATCAATTCATCATTGAGCCATGTATCCAAAATACACACTGCTGCTGGGTTTCCCGAAAATAATTTATCAGTAAAGGCATCAACTTGGTAAATTTTAATTTTTTTCACGATGTTTAGTTTTAATTTATCTGATTATGGTTAACGGTTTGGTAGTGCATTTTAATGTTTCATTATCATGCATGAATACAAAGCCCAGAGACCAAATGAAATTATTATTAAACCTGAAAGTCTATTTATCCAAATCAGTCTGTCGGTTGTAATTTTAGATTGAAAAAAACTAACCATAGAACTTAATATTAACCACCATAAAGCAGAACCTATAAATACACCAACTACAAGTGTGATGGAGGATGAATAGCCTGTCTTTGTTGTACCTAAACCGAGTCCAGCAAAAATAGCCAAGAAGGATAATATGGTTGTGGGGTTAGTAATAGTTAAGAAAAAAGTTGAAATAAAATTATTGAAAAGCCCTTTACTGTCAACATTTGCAGCTTTTGATGCAGGTTTAGTTACAAATGATTTTACACCTAAAAAAAGTAAAAAGAATCCTCCAA
>JBEEMV010000242.1:0-3231 GCA_041192505.1 Bacteroidota bacterium | reverse complement strand
AAATGATTTCGAAACATAATGTACACCCTACTATTATCGAAAGCCTTGATGTAAGCCAATTAGTGGCAGGTGAGTACATTGTAAAAGTGTATAATGCTAAAATTAAAAATGAACAGAAAATTGTAATTGAACGATAGATAAAAATAAAGTGAATGGCTAATGAGTAATTGTTTTATTAATCGTTAGCCATTCTTTTTTGTACCCTACTTACTACTATTATACTTAATTCGTATAATCCATACAAAGGCACTGCTACCAAACCTTGTGTAAACATATCTACCGATGGTGTAATAATGGCTGACAATACCAACACCAATACTAAAGCATAACGTCTAAATTTTTTAAGCATAGGTGCATTTACAATTCCTATACGCCCTAAAAATAACATGATGATGGGTAACTCAAACGATAGCCCAGTTACTAATACCATTGAAGTTACAAAATCAACATATTCATCTAAAGTAGGCAGCAACATTACTTCATCCGATATTTTATAATCAGCTAAAAATGAGATAGAAAATGGTGTAAGAAAAAAATATCCAAAGGCTGCTCCCAGTAAAAATAAAATAGACGAAAAAGCTATAACACTATTTGCAGCTTTGCGTTCCTTAGGGTGAAGAGCAGGCGATATAAACCGCCATAGTTCCCAAAACACATAGGGTACGGCTATTATTAATCCTAAAATAAAAGATACCGTGATATGGGACATAAATGGACCCGATAAAGTGCTACTCACTATCTTAAACTTAGGAACTGTGATACATAAATCGGCTATATGAAGCTTAGTACTTAAAGCACACATCCATCGATAAGTAATAAAGTCAGATTTTTTTGGCCCAAATAATACAGTATCAAATACAAATGATTTATTAATGAAAACTACTATAGCAGCGCTTACAATAGCCACCGCTATACGAAATAGATGTCCTCTTAAAGCATCTATATGCTCAAAAAAACTCATGTTTGCTCCTTCATTGTTCTCATTTCCAAATAATGCCATTGTGTACTTATATATTTTGCGGCTGCAAAAATGCTGAAAAAGAATGTAACTATTCAATAATAATTATTGTAGATATAGTTTGTAAATGATTATTTTGTAAAACAAATTTAAATGCTAAATGATTGCTACAGATAAAATATATGCTGCTTTACACGAAGTATCCGATCCTGAAATACCTGTATTAAGTGTATTAGATTTAGGAATGATAACCGATGTAATCATTACCAATGACGGTGCTATTGTAAAAATGATACCTACTTATGCAGCTTGCCCAGCCACTTCGTTTATTAAAAATCATATTCAATCGCATTTAAAAGAAGTATTTGCTGATGAAAAAATTGAAGTAGTAGTTGAAACCAGTATTCATTGGAACACTAATATGATAACCGAAGCTGGTAAACTGAAACTAAAAAATTTTGGAATTGCACCACCTCGAAAGCATGAAGGAATAGTGAATGCCGAGCTATTATCAGGTGCTATATGCCCACATTGTGGTAGCGATAATACAGTGTTAAGAACTCCATTTGGCAGTACACTATGCCGAGCCATTCAATTTTGTAAATCTTGCAATCAAACATTTGAACAATTTAAACCATTTGCTGCTGAATAACAATTGTTGTGAATTGATTATACCATTAATTGTCGATAAAATTGTAGTACTAAATATTGCCAGCTACTTGTAGTGCTGATAAGGTAGGTAAGGCAGCGCCGCCTTTATCTTCAATCGTTATAGCAAATGCTTCAACACCATCTACATTGGCAAATGCTTGTAAGCCTTTATTGTACATTTCTCTATCCAATAGCCCTGCACTGATTGGTTTACCATTTTTCATGGCCCATAATTGATACGTTTTGTCTTCGCCAGGATTGGGTAAACCACAATTATCAATATATAATTTATGAGTGAGTGGATTATAATAAACGCAAGCCATTTCGTGATGAGCTGATGATACAGGCATCATCATTATTTTTTTATAATCATGACTTCTATACACCGCCATATCTTCGGCAGCTTTATCAGATGCTTGTTGTAAAAATGAAACCCTGTTTTGAAGATTACCCAAATCTAATTCGGTTTGTATTCGTTGGGCACTTAATTCATTTTTCTGTTTGCTTATTCTAACAATAACAAATGTAGCTCCAATTAATAAAACAATCATGGCTGCAGCAGCCCAATTAATCATATTCCATTTGCGAAGCGGAACAACAGGCTTTTGTACATCATCATTTATTAAATTAATTGCTGCAAAAATATTATTTTTTACTGTTGGCGAAATGATGTGTTCTTCATTTTCAAGAGCAGCAATAAGTGCCGCTTCAATGCGCTTAATTTCATCTGCCACTTCACCAAATTGCAAAGCGGTGGCAGCAATCAACTTGCCTTCCGATTCGGGCAATGTACCCGAAACATATAGTTCCAATAATCCGCTATCAATTAATTCTTTAGGTGTCATATCTATTTCAACGCTTCTCTATTTTTTTTAATTGTTGAATATTTTTCTTAATTCCAATATTGCTGCTCTGCATCTTGTTTTTACAGTACCTAAGGGCATTTCCAAATGTTCGGCAGCATCTTGTTGTGTATAGCCTTTGTAATAAATCAAATCAATTATTTCTCTATACTCGGGCTTTAAGTTATCCTTTAGTTTTTGCAAACCAATATGTTCGGGTTTAAATTGATTATCCATTTTACTAAAAACATTTACGTTGTTTTCAATGCTTTGGTTCTGTAAATTGTTTTTAAATAATTTGCTTCTGGTTTTATCAATAGCTTGGTTTCTACATATATTAAGCATCCAAGTAAATAAGGTACCTTTCGACGAATCGTATTGCGCCACATTTTTCCAAATCTTGATGAATGCTTCTTGTAATACATCTTCGCTAAGTTCTTGCTGTTGCAATATTTGGTATATCACAGCATACAATGCTTTTGAATAGTTATGGTATAAATAATTAAAAGCCGCCTCGTCATGGGCTTTCAATTTATTTATTAAATCAACTTCGGCTATATGTTTTGTATTGGTGTGCAATCTGTATATTAAAATCCTACTACACCAATTCCAATATTGAATGGATGATATTGTAATCCTTTGCCCGTAGCAACATAATTGGTTAGGCTATAATTAGCAGTTAAGTAAATCCAATCATACCCAATAGTAAATGATGCATCTACTCGATATTTATTGGTGTATGGAATATTAAATGTTTTTATTTTTTCAGCAATACCTTTA
>JBEEMV010000241.1:0-5516 GCA_041192505.1 Bacteroidota bacterium | reverse complement strand
GTATAGATTGATGCATTTAAAATTTATTCACCTCGATTAACTTCAATTTTTATGCATAATACTAATTTACAATAAAAATATTTATTATTTTTTGAGATTGGTATTTAAGACATTTTTTTTTCGATAGAAATATTTCTTATTTCACAACCCTTTTCTACCTTTTCAAAGCGAAATGAGATTTGAAAATTTTTCTAGTACCAACTTCCGGAAAATCTTCGGTATATTCAACAGTAAACCAATAATCGGTTGCCATTAATGGATGACCATTTAATGTACCATCCCATCCTTGACTTCTTGGTCTGATTTGTTTAATTAATTTTCCATATCTATCAAATATATATACTTTGGCCGAATCATCTAGTCCTATGATATTCCATGTGTCATGGTAACCATCACCATTAGGAGTAAAATAGAAAGGATAACCAATAATGCTAACTTGTTTTGTAAGATTTGTACAACCTATAGTATCCGTTACAGTAACTAAATGTAATCCGGGATTTACATTATTAAAAATATTAGAACTTTGCGTAGGACCATAATCTAAAGTATACAAAAAGGTAGCATTGCCACCAGATACAACAACTTCAATACTAGCATTATCACTATAAGCTAAAGTTTGAATAGTATCAATTGTAAGTCCAGGGAAAGACTCTACTACAATCGCTTGATTCATTACTGATTTGCATCCTGCGGCTATATTGGTTGCCAATACCGAATAAGTACCAGATTGAGCCGCTTCATAAGTACTATAAACCGCCCCATTGATTATTACTCCATTTAAATACCATTCAAAAGTATAGATAGCATTGCTTAATTGTGTGTCTAAAATATAGTATTGCGATACATTAGAAACTTGATTTATACAAATTACTCCATCATATATTTGAGGCGTTGGTATCGGATTAACCGTTACAGTTATATTTATAGGAGTTCCTGTACATCCATTAGCATAAGGAGTTACAGTATAAATTATATTTCCAGAGGAAGAAGTTGTTGCATTTAAAACATCTGTTATCGTATTTCCTGAAGCAGACGAAGCTCCTGCAACATCTGTTTGGATTGAAGTCCAATTATATGTCGTTCCAACAGCGTTGCTTGTCAAAACAATATTAGTGGTGTCTAGAGAACAAATTGTAGCTGCATCTGGAGTTGCAATGGCAACTGGAATTGGATTGATAATAATATTTGTGTAAGTCTGTACTCGTGAACATCCTGCGATGGCTGCTAGAGTATAGGTCACTACGTAATTTCCTTGAACACTTGTGCTTGGAGTAACAGCTCCAGTGATTGAATCAATAGTTAATCCTGTAGTTGAGCTATATAATCCTCCGGTATAAGTGGCTGTTCCGGTTAAAGAAACGGCTTGTCCAGACGTTAGCGTTGTGCAAAATGGAGTGCCAGTATAAGTTATTGTAGCTGTGGGAGTAGCTGTAATCACAACGCTTGCGGTGGTTGTTGTCGAAACACATCCCGAAATTGCAGGAGTTGAATAGGTAACAGTATAAGTTCCATTTATACTGGAACTTGGAGTTATTGCTCCTGTTAGGGCATCAATTGTTAACCCTGATGCGGAACTAAATAAACCTCCTAAATAAGAACCTGTTCCAGTTAGTGTAACTGCTTGACTAGTGTTTAATGTGGTGCAAAAAGGAGCGCCAGAATATAAAATTGCAGCATTTGCTGCTTTAGTAATACTAATATTTGTTGTTGTTTGTACTTGTGAACATCCTGCAACGCCAGTAAGGGTATAGGTTATTACGTAATTTCCTGGGGTACTGGTGCTTGGAGTAACAGCTCCAGTGGTTGCATCAATAGTTAATCCTGTAGTTGAGCTATATACTCCTCCAGTGAATACAGCTGTACCCGTTAAAGAAACGGCTTGACCAGACGTTAGTGTGGTGCAAAATGGAGTGCCAGCATAAGTTATTGTTGCTGTTGGAGTTGCTTTAATTTCAACATTTACTGTAATTGGAAATGCAGCACAACCTCCACTTGCAGGGATCATATAAGTTACAACATAAGTACCAGAAGCACTTGTGCTTGGAATAATTGCTCCTGTAATAGCATCAATAGTTAACCCTGTAGTTGAACTATAAACACCTCCTGTGTAAGCTCCAGTGCCTGTCATAGTAACAGGTTGGGCAGCTGTTAAATTAGGACAAAAAGGAGATCCAGCATAATTAAATGTAGCTGTTGGAGCTGTCGGGAAAGTTAATGTTGCAACGGAGGAAATTAATCCACATGCGTTGCCTAGTTTACTCAAAATCACACGGTATTTATCACCTGTCATTATAGGAGTTGCTCCAGAAATTAACAAAGTGTTTGTAGCTGCTCCCGAATAAGTTAAATTATTGGATATTGTAATCCAACTGATACCATCTGTTGAGAATTGCCATTGATATGAATTTCCACCGTTATCTGATAAAGTGATTGTGGCGCTTTGAGTTGCACAATTAGCAGTAGCGTAAGGTTGAGTAGTAATCGCTATTGTTGCAGATGTAATATAGCTATTATTTGGAGTTGTGTATCCATTCGTTCCGCTGGTAACAATTCCATTAGTACCTATAATTAAAGGAATGTTTCCTAATAAACCATCATTATTTGGATCTGAAAAACCAGCTTCAATTACATCATTACAACCATCATTATCACTATCTATTTGAAGATAATTCTTAATTCCATTAGCATCGGTGTCAGCTGATACATAATTTAAGGTACCTGAATCGGCCGAAGTTTCCAAAGAATTTGAAAGGCCATTTGTCCCAAAATTAGCAGGAAGTCCATCTATAATTCCATTAGAATCTGAATCAATAGCAGTACTTCCTGATTCTGCTAAATCATATATTCCATCATTATCACTATCCAAATCCAAATAATCAAAAATTGATCCTGTTGTTGCATTAGAATCTGAATCAGAGTTTATAGGTACAATTCCTGTTCCGTACGCATCAGACAATCCATTTTTATTTATATCTACATTTGCATAAGCAATGAAGGTTGTGCCTTGGGCTTCAATATTATCAGTAATTCCATCATTATCACTATCTAAATCTAAATAGTCTGGAATACCGTCTAAATCGGTATCTTTAGGTAGGCAAGTAGCAATTAATTTAAAAGTTGAATTATTCGTATCGGTTGTAGATAAATTATTATGGGTGATACTAAAAGAGTTGGTTAAATAGCATAAAAATTTAAAAGTTCCAGTTCCTGCAGGTAATGAAACGGCACTGTTTAATCTAAATCGGATATCAAATGACGAAAATTCTGCAACACCGCTTTCAAAAACACCATCATAATTGGTGTCTATCAAAAGTTGATTGTTCGGATTTAATACTGTAATGTTCTTATTAACATCTGAAGTTACCACATACTCCGATTTTGAGTTAATTAAATCGGATGAATTTGCAGTAGCAACATATTCTAAATCGAGACTTAAAGGGTTGGCAAAATTCATTTTATAGGTTACCCAATTCGAATTTCCTGCTGGGATATTCGTAACAAAACTACCATCAGAATTACCGATGAATGGAGTGGGACTTGCAACTGTGGAGGTGGAAACAGTACCTGTAAATAAATTTGAATAAGTTCCAACAGCTACCGACCCTGAATTTGAATTAGAAGTATTAAAAGGTTGATTGCCATAAGATTCTGTGGAGTTTGTAATTCCATCATTATCATCGTCGATATCTATATTATCGGAAGCAATATCATTATCAACATTGGTAGGACAATCACTAACTGGAATTAAATCGGAAGAAATTGCTGCACATCCCGCAGCATTTTGTCTGGTAGCTTGGTAATATCCTGGTTGGGTTGGAGTAAATGAATTTGAGGTTTGATTAGGTATTGGAGTCGTACTTCCATTAAAATACCATGCATAAGTGTCTGTTAAGGAATTTGAAGTTAAATTTAGGATTATATTAGGTATGCAATTTGACGTTGCTGTTGAAGAATATGTGTAATTAATTTCTGGTTTGGTATCAAATCCCGAATAATAACTTCCATATGTAGCATTATTATCTCTTCCAAAATAAGAAACATAAACCTGATTGGTTGATGATATTTTAATATTACCTGTTTTACCCGTTATGGTATATCTCACAAAAGTTGGGTTTGTAGATCCAGTTACGTTTATAGGAGTCGAAGCCACAGTAACATTGTTTACTCTAACGATTGATCCAGTCACAGTAACAATATTAATATTACCTGAAAAGGTTTGCGATCCAATTTTTTGAATTAAAGGAATGTTATCTACTACATTTGGAGTCGAACAATTTATAGGTGGAACAAAAAATAAATTTTGATTACCTAAATCTGTATTTCCGCCAACAGCTTGGTAACAAAACACTTTTTCAGTTGATGTTACATATAAATTTCCATTTGTAAAATCACTCCCATTATAAACAAAATACTCGCCAGCATTTAAAGTAGCTGAAGCAGTAGTGCTTCCATTTTTGAAAATTTGTGTACCATTTATATGTGCAATTACCATTACACGTTCCAAAGCATTACTACCTAAACCTTTTACAAAAATGTATTCTTTCCCTGTTTTTTCGAAAGGGACAATTTGATCAAAGCCATAATCTTTACCTCTAAAATCTCCAGTACTTGATCCGTCATTAAGGTTATTGTTCGCGAGGGTTCCATTATCTCCTGTTACTCCAGGCGTATAACTATTTCCTCCAAATGAACCTGAATTTACTACAATATTTTTATCTGATTGAATTAAGCCTCCATGCATATAGCTACTTCTAAAAAGGGTAGCTGTATTTTCAAATGAAAAAATATAACTTTCGTTTTTATTTAATGTTACAGAAATGGGCCCAGTATAAGCAACGCCATTTGTCATTGGAGTGCCAATTGCTAAAGGATCACTAAGTGAGATGGTAACGTGGGTGTCATTTTCTGTTGCCATAAATGAGGCAAAATTTAATAAGGAATCATAATTATTATTAAGTGGATTCCATTTATTGAGCATGCCAGCTACTCTAAATGTTTTTCCCATTGCACTAGTACCTTTAGCAACAAGTCCGCCGGCTTGAGATCCACTATTAGATGTAACTCTAACATTTGCATAAATTAAATCGGTTGCTTCAATAAGATAGCCTTTATTGGTTAATTTACCAATTGCAGTATTTGGCGTAAATAATTGAGAATTTCTGCCAGTAGTTCCCGATGTTGTAGTGTTAATTGCATACTCAATAGGGAGTGCATTAGTAACCGTAGCGGTAAAAGGAACTCCACCAATTGGAGTAATAGTTACTGTTACAACTGAAGCATTAGGAGTTGAAATATATAAGTATTGTTCTCCAGGAGCCATCCCACTATTAGTTGCTGAGGTAATTGGTGGAATATAATGTATTTTACTAAATTGAGAATAACTTGTTAAATAAGTAAATATAATAAAAAGTAATATGACAATTTTCTTCATTTTAATAAGCAGGAATTAAATTAATAAGCATAAAACAATCGAATTACAATAATTGTAATCGATTACACAAAAATAAACAAATATT
>JBEEMV010000240.1:0-11133 GCA_041192505.1 Bacteroidota bacterium | reverse complement strand
ATGTAATAGATACCGAAAAACCAAGTGAGACTATTAATAAAGTGTTCAAAGATCAAGAAGTTTTTATGGAGCCATTTCGACTATTAATAGTTGAAGACAACTCATTTAACCAATTACTTATTAAAAAAGTAATTTCAAGATTTTATTTTAATGCAACTATCGAAATGGTAGATAATGGTACAGCAGCATTAAGCATGGCAAGCAGATTTAGGTACGATGTAATTTTATTAGATATGAAAATGCCCGATATGGATGGCACGGAGGTATATAGGCGTATTAGAGAAATGAATGATTATTACAAAACAATACCTATAGTGGCTCATACAGCAGGTGTTACCGATGAAGATAGAATGAAAGTAAAAAGAGCTGGAATGAATCATTTTTTACCAAAACCATTTACTAAAGAAGAACTATTTCAAATGTTTAGAGATATTGGAATTGTGAAAACATAATACATGTGTTATGTTTTCAACTTTTAGCATGTAAATAAACTTTACCTCAAATTTATATTTCAATGCAAATACTTTACGTTATTTGCAAATCAAAATTTTAACTTATTTTAATATGAATCCAATAGAACAATTTAATAAAGAAAGAACCGAAGATATTGCAGCAATGGGGCAAGATGCAGAACTAAGAAAAAAATCATTAGAATGGATGCTGCATGCCGATAAATATAAATACACTTATAATTTTAGTTGGATGGGGCGCCCAATAATTAAATATCCAAGCGATATTATTATTATGCAAGAATTAATATGGAAACTTCAACCCGATGTAATTATTGAAACAGGAATAGCACATGGCGGTTCAATCATATTTTCAGCATCAATGCTCGAGTTAATTGGAAAAGGCGAAGTAGTAGCCGTTGATATTGATATCAGAAAACACAATAAGGATGAAATAGAAAAACATCCTATGATGAAACGCATTACCATGTACGAAGGAAGCAGTACAGACGAATCAATTGTAGAAAAAATAAGAAAACATACCGAAGGCAAAAAAACAGTTTTAGTGGCTTTAGATTCTAATCATACACACGAGCATGTATTACGAGAATTACAAATGTATGCACCTATGGTTACCGTAGGAAGTTATATATTATGCCCCGATACTTTTGTTGAATTTTTTCCGAAAGGATACGTACAAGATAGACCATGGGATGTAGGCAACAACCCGATGACAGCCGTTTGGGAATTTTTAAAACAAAATAAAGATTTTATTATTGATAAAGATATTGATAATAAACTAATGGTTACCGAAGGTATGGATGGTTATTTAAAACGTATTAAATAACTCCAAAATTGTCAAACTCCAACAATAAAATTTCATTAAACACCGCCACATTTTTGGTAATAGCCAACATGATTGGTACAGGAGTGTTTACTAGTTTATTTTTTCAAGTTGGTACAATTCATAGCGGTTTTTCATTATTAATGTTGTGGATATTTGGTGGGCTTGCAGCATTATGCGGCTCATTGGTTTATAGCGAATTAGCAACCCTTTTTCCTCGAAGTGGCGGCGAATATAATTTACTTACCGAAATTTATCATCCGGCAGTAGGTTTTGTAAGTGGATGGATTTCAATAACAGTTGGTTTTGCAGCTCCGGTAGCCGTAAACTCAATGATTTTAGGCGAATATGTTCATGGCGTATTTCCAAATATTAATCCATTAAAAATAGGAATAGCAGTAGTAATTATTATCTCCATCATTCATTCTATAAGTGTAAAATTTGGAAGTCAGTTTCAAAATATATTCACTATTTTAAAATTGGTATTAATTGTAATTTTAATTGCATTTGGATTTATAATGGGTAATCATCAAAATTACCCAGTAGCACCCAATAATGATGCTTTAAAAGATATACTAAGTATGCCTTTTGCTATCTCATTAATTTTTGTATCCTATGCATTTTCGGGCTGGAATTCAGCCGCATATTTTGCAAGTGAAATAAAAAATCCTAAAAAAAATATTCCTAAAGCAATGGTGTTCGGAACATTGATAGTTACAGTTTTATATTTTTTACTAAACTATACTTTTCTTCAAAACATTCCTTTTTCAGAAATTGGTAAACCCGAAAATGCTGACACAGGCTTAATTGCAGCCATTCATATTTTTGGTGAAAAATTAGGAAAAACCTATGGTATGTTTTTTAGTTTAGCATTAGTAGCTTCTATTAGTTCAATGATTTTTGCTGGTCCAAGGGTTACACAAGTAATGGGAGAGGACTATAAATTTTTTCAATTTGCTGCCATCAAAAATTCAGCAGGAGCGCCTTATGTAGCCACATTAGTACAAATGACTATTTCGCTTTTGTTGATGCTTACTTCATCTTACAGCGATATTTTTACATTTATAGGTTTTACCTTAAGCTTAATTACATTATTAACTGTAATTGGAATTTTTGTAGTTAGATTTAAAAATAAAACAGTAACCGATAACTATAGAGTTTTGGGGTATCCAATTGTACCTATTATATTCATCGCACTTTCATGTTGGATGATTTATTTTACCATTGTAGGCAATACAAAAATTAGTTTAATAGGCTTTGCCACTGCATTATCAGGCTTAGTATTTTATTATTTTTCACCCAAAAAATTTGATAAAAAAAACGATAATGAAGTTAATCCCAACAACTTAAAACGCTTTAACGATACCAACGATTATCAATAATTTTTTAACAACAAAATTCTTATTCAAATGAATACTAAAATTTTTATTTCAAGTGTGTTATTGATAGCAATTTCTGCTACCATTGTTTCATGCGATCCTAATGAAAAGCAATTAGCTAAAGAAAAAGTAAGAACCCAAGCAACTATAAAAACCGAAACAGAATCATTGCAAAATGACGTGATGGCGCTTAAAAATGAATTAAAAGTAGTTCAATTAAAATCTGATTTGGCAATAGCACAATCAAAATTAGAAGCCATTGAAAAACCGAAAGAATTTAAAACACAAAGCGAACAACAAAGCGAAATAGCAGAATTGACAAGTAAAATTGAAAGTATTCAAAATGAAATTAGCGCAGTTCAATCGGCAGTTTCTGTTATAAATACCGACACCACTGCTGCTAAATAAATTAGATATTATTTTCAATAAATAGCTGTTGTATTAATTAAACCAATACCTTCGCCGAAATTTTTTTATTAGTATGATTCAGCACTTGCTGCCTTTATTTTATAAATTCGTGATGTTTGGCATTATAGGCTGCATAAGTTTAGTGTTAGACTTTGCTATTACTTATTTATTTAAAGAAAAAGTAAAGTGGAATAAATACGTAGCCAATAGTATCAGCTTTTGTTTGGTAGGGTTTGTAAATTTTAATTTGAATCGTCATTTCACTTTTCCCGATCATAATGCAGATTATAATATACAGCTGTTAAAGTTTTTTGCGGTATCAAGCACAGGGCTTTTGATTAATAATTTCATCACGTATTATTTTACCGAAAAACGAGAATACAATTTCTATTTCTCTAAATTATTGGCAACCTTCATTGTTATATTTTGGAATTTTACAATGAATAAAGTATTTACTTTTAAGCATTAATTTTTACCAATTTCCAATTTTCACTAATTCATCTTTTACTTGCTGATAAGCTTTTTGTTTTAGCATTTCAGCATCTGTCCATTTTAATCCAGCCACTTTTATTACTGGTAAAAATTGCACATCAATAAAACCTGGTGTAATTGAAATGGCACTAAATCTATCCAATACTTGTTGTGTACCAGTTATTACAAAAGGCTGAATATCGGTTTGTGTTTCAATGGCTATTCTGAAAGCTCCATCATAAAAATCAATTAATGGCTCGGTACCCATATTAAAAGTTCCTTCAGGAAAAATTACAATAGATGTGCCTCTTAAAATTTGGCGTTTTAACAATTTTACACTTCTTGCTCTGTTAAAAGGGCTACTTCTATCAACAGATATGGCAACTGATTTATAGATAGGACCAAACAATGGAATTTTACCCATTTCGGCTTTTCCTAATGGTTTGAAATATTTAGGAATGGCTAAAAATATTAAAGCCGCATCTAAATACGACCGATGATTGGCAATAAAAATTACCGATTTTTCTTTATCTACATGCTCTCTTCCTTTTACTCGTAATCTTATAAAAAAGCAGATAAATACAAACTTTGTCCAAGCACAATTTATCTTAAAAATGGTTTGGCTTTTTACACTTTCGGGTAAAAGCTGACAAGCCATAATTAAACTAAATGCTATTAAAAGGGTAACGAAAAAAATGATTAAAATGTAAATTCTATAAGGCAGCCAGATTATTTTTTTCATCAATTATTGGGTAAATACTTTTATATTCTTGTTTTGAGGGGTTAAATGTACCACTAAAGTTTCAACAAATTGGTTTCCGTACTTCAAAAAATACGAAATAAAATTATCGTGGCGTTCGTGCAAATGATTTTCGGGCAATAATTTTTCTCTCCATTTTTGTATTTGTTGAATAGAATCGGATAGTTTTTTCTTATCGGCTTGCAATAATTTTTTTTGCAAATTTTCAAATTGATTGTTTATTTGAGTAGCCACAGCCAAGCTTATTGGCTCGTATGTTTTATCATGTAGTTTAATTTTTTCATTCAATTCGGCTATTTTAGTTTTTATCGTTTCAATTTCTACATCAACATTCAATCCTCCATTCTTTTCTGTAAAATCAACAATTAAATCATTTACATTTTTAAAAATATCTGCTACCTCAAAATCCCATTTCAATCTTTTTTGCTCTGCCTGTTCATCTATCCAAAAAATTGAGTCTCGTAATTCTATTTTCGGGAAATCAATTTTATAATAATCAAAAACAGTTTTTATTTGAAGCCAATAGGTTACTTCGCTACCACCACCGATAAAGGCTATATCAGGCAAAATTGTATTTTGATACAAAGCCCTTAATACTACATTTGGGCTAAATTTTTCAGGATTAGTTTCCAACAAATTTTCAATTTCGTGTTTCGAAAATTTCAAATTGGTATTATTTACTTTCCAAGTTTCATTTTCTTGAATTATACGTTCTCTACTATTGTTATCTAAATAAAAAAGATTGATTTCACGGGGGGTAATTTGTAATTGATTATTTTCGAAATTAGCTAACCAATTTTCATCATTTAATAATCTATTCGAGTTTTGATTTATCAATTCATCTTTAATAATGGGCTTAAAATGTTTTTTTAATCGTGGTTCATTTGCATCTAAAATCACTAAACCATGGCTACCCAATAATTCGTTTAATAAACATCTAAATGCTTTGCTCATCGAGTACTCGGGACGATAGCATTTTTTTAAAACAGCAATTATTTCATCTTTTCGTACTTCGTTTTGTAACAGATTTTCTATTTCATTTATCACTTCATCAATTCCTGCTAAATTCATACTACCAACTGCACCGCTTTGATTAGTTTGCCAATTTATTTTTTTGTTGAATAAATTTAGGTGATTTAATTCATCCAAATCATGGTCTTCGCTGCCTATATAAAATACGGGTATAAAATCATTTTCAGGAAAATCTTTTTTGTATTGCTGCGCTAATTTTATAGCCGAAATGGCTTTTACAATAGTATAAATCGGGCCAGTAAATAAGCAGGGTTGATGAGCTGTGGTAATGGTAAAGCAATTATTGTTTCGCAATAATTTAATGTTGTGCAATACCGATTCATCAAGGCTTAAAAATGAATTTTGCTCAACTAATATATCAGCCAATTCGTTGCGTTGAATAGCGCTAAAATGCTTGCGGCTTTCTATTGTTTTTTTGATGTATGAATTGTTGAAATAATCGGCATCTAAAAAATGAAATAGTTTATTTTCAACAGCATATTCAATAATAAATTTGCTGAATTGATGGGTGGCTTGAAGTGGTAGATAACTTAATTGCATAATGTAAAAATGGTTCGGAAAATTACAATAAAAAAGCCCCGATTAAACATATCGGGGCTTTAATTGTTTTTGAAATTTCTTTTCTTATTTACTTACAATAACTTTTTCTGTTTTTAAAATTTTGTTATCGGCGTTTCTTAATTGAACAAAATATTCGCCCGAAGTCCAGTTAGAGGTTTCAACTACTTCGCTTCCAATTGTAGAATGAATAGATTTATTCAATATCACTCTTCCATTTAAATCAATAACCGATAAATTGTAACCTACGCTATTTTCGGAAACATAATTCACCAAAAAATAATTTGAAGCCGGATTAGGATATATTTTGATATAGGAATTATTACTTAAATCATTTGTTAATAATGCTTTTGAGGTGGAAAACATTGTCATAGGAGTCCAATTATTACATGGGAAGCCTACATTAAAAGCTAAAACTTTTACATTATAAACTAAATTAGCTTTTAATGAATCAGAAGCTAATATAGAAGTAAATGTATCAGTTGTAATACGACTCCAAACTTGATTATTACTATTTCCCAGCTTATAAATAGCAACTAAATATTTTTCTGCTCCAATTACTTTAGACCAAGATAATGGAATGTAATCACATGGGTAATTTCCATTTGCAATCGGTTGAGAAATGGTTGTTATTGAATTTACGGCATTGAAGTTTTGTGCAGCATTTAAAGTAAAAATTGAATGGATAGATGAACAGTTTGCATGCATAGCTTGAGCTTCTTCATTACTAAATCTATTGGCATATATATCATCAACATAGCTCATATATAAAGAACTATCAGGATGAATTAATGTGTTATTTGGGTCTCTATAACTACAATTGTATGGGCAAGTCCATCTATAAGGAAGATAATCAGGTGGGGTATCACAAAATCCATCTCCTGCAATATTACAATTGCTTCCATCCATTTTTTCTGGGTTTGAAGGTTTCGACATTCCTGTTGAGACAATAGTATCGCATTGTGGGCCTATATAAACATTTTTCCAACCTTCAAATGTATGTGGTATTGAAAAGTAATGTGCTACTTGATGTAATATAGTTGTATTATTAAATTGAGCACATGAGTTAATAATTACAATAGCATCGTTCGAGCTGTTATAGTAACCACATAATCCAGGTGAAGCGTTAACAAAATAAATGTTCATTACATTAGCAATTTTTGAGGAATTGATAAGTTGCATTGCAATATTATTTGTTTTTGAGCCATCATTATAAAATGAAGAATTGTTGATGTAGTCAATATCTTTATATAGAAAAAAATATAATTGCACTGAGTCTTTCGAGAATTTTTGATTCAATAAACAAATATTATAAACTGCATCATTAATTGACATATACCCTGAACCATCATCTTTTCCAACTATATGAATTTTAACAGGTACATATATTTTGGCAATGCTTTTTTTTCTATATAAGGCATCGTTTCTTTGATATTCATCTAACCAATCTTTTTGAGCCTTACTTAATTCTGTACCACACCAATGGCTTGGCTTTTCATAAGTTTGAGCATTTGTATAATTGCTTAATAATAGAATACTGACAACTAAAAAAATGAAATTATTTTTCATGATAAATTATTTTAAGATGAATTAAAAAGCCCTGTACAAATATGGTGGTTTATACAGGGCTATATTTTTGAAAATCTATTTTTCTTATTTACTTACAATAACTTTTTCTGTTTTTAAAATTTTGTTATCGGCGTTTCTTAATTGAACAAAATATTCGCCCGAAGTCCAATTTGAAGTTTCAACTACTTCTGTTCTGCCATTAGCAGCAATTTGTTTGTTGTAAACTTGTTTGCCCGAAATATCAAGTACTGTAAGTGTATAATTTCCAACAGTTGTTTCAGAAATATAATTTACAATAAAATAATTGTTTACAGGGTTAGGATAAATTTTGAAAGATGAAACAGAAGAAATAGTATTAATACCAGTAGCAGCCGAAGGAGAAAATTGAACAGGTGAACTAAAAGTACCACATGGTTTACCAGGATTATATGCCATTACTCTAATATTGTACAATGCATTTTCAACCAAATTTGCATTAGCATAAAATGCTGCAAAAGTATCAGTAGTCATCACACTCCAAACTTGATTTGAACTAGAATTTTGCTTGTAAATAGCCACACAATATTTGGTAGCACCAGGTACAGATGTCCAACTACAAGAAACAAAATCGGCAGGTGGTGTATCAGTTGTATTAGGTGTTATTAAAGTAGGTGTGCCTGTAACAGCATTAAAGTTTTGAGGTAAATTTAATAAATACCCAGCACGAACAGTATTATAATTGGCTTGCATTGCACCTCGTTGTTCATGGCTAAATCTGCTAACACAAATATCATCAGCATAGCTCATGTATAATGAACTATCAGGCCAAACAGGAACACCATTTGGATCTTTTCTTAAATTGCAATAACGATAAGAACAATTTATGCCACTCCATCTATCAGGATTATAATCTGCTTTTGTATCACAAAATTTATCGCCTGCAACTTGGCAATTACTACGATCTACTTTTTCTGGATTTGATGGTTTTGATTCGCCTGTATTAACTAATGTATCACATTGGGCATCCCAAACACCTTCCCATCCGTGGAATGTATGAGGCAAACTGAAATAATGCCCAACTTCATGAGCAACCGTGGTAGCATTATGCCCACCACAAGCACCAATAATTACTACTACATCTAATCCTGGAGAGAAATAACCACATAACCCTGGTGATGCAGCAACAAAGAACATATTTAAAGCACCCGAACGATGGTGTAATGAGCTATTCATGATAGAATTAGCCATTGGGTTAGTTTGCGAACCATCATTGTAAAATGCAGTATTGTTGATATAATCAATATCCTCATATAAAAAGAAATGGATACCAATAGAATCTCTATCGTAACGCATATTTAATTCACAGATATCATCAAATAATTTTTTTAAATCGTAATAGCCCGAACCATCATCTTTACCTACAATGTGAGCTTTAATTGGTACATAAGCAGTATAAGTGCTTTTTTTGCGATACACTTCTGAAGCGTCATTACGTTGGTATTCATCTAACCAATCTAATTGTTCTTTGCTTAGTTTGGTACCACACCATTTTGATGGTTTTGAATCTTGCGCATTCACTTTAGAAAATAAAAGTGTAAGTAAGAAAAGATAAGTAAAAGTTTTTTTAATCATTTGTTTATTTTGGTTTGTTTGATTTTTACTCTTTTTTAGTTTGGCAAATATAAATGAAAATACGACTTAAAAAAGTTTTTTTAAAAGGCATTTCCACATTTGCTTTTATCTATTGTCGAAATAAAAAAATAAATGGTTGCATTGGAATGAAAAAAAAAGTTTTTTATTTCAAAAAGTTTTTTTGATTTCATAAAAATTGATTTGTACTTTTCAAAACTGAATTCGATAACTTAAAGTCGCAAGTTGCGACCTCAAGTTTAGAAAAAATGAAATGCCTTGTTCGAAAATGAAAAAACAAACAACTGATTTAATATTAATTGATGATGCCGTAGCGAATAAAATATTTTTTATTCGTGGTTTTAAAGTGATGCTGGATAAGGATTTGGCGTTGCTTTACAATGTTCTTACCAAAAGATTAAATGAAGCTGTTAGCAGAAATATGGATAGGTTTCCTAAAGATTTTATGTTTCAATTAACTCAAAAAGAATTCGACAACTTGAAGTCGCCAATTGCGACCTCAAGTTTGAAAAGTGGCTCTTGGGGTGGAAAAAGAACACTTCCTTATGCTTTTACCGAACATGGAATTTTGATGTTGTCAAGCGTTTTATAAATTTAAAAATGAAACTGATTAAAAAAAAAATATTTTTTGCTTTTATACTTCTATTTAATAGTTGTACCACATATCATTTATCAACTCAAAGTTTGGTACAGCAATTAGCAAATACGAATAAAGAAAAAAAAGTAACTTTATTCATTGCATTACCTTTTTTCTTTCCATTTATAGTTAATGGAAATGATTTAAAGGAAATAAAAGTTTTAGATAAAAATGGAATGGAACATACTATTCCTGTTACTAATCATACCGGAATCAGAATTACAAGAAATGATAGCACCCGAACTACTTTTTATTTCAATACATTGATGGTAAAGGATAGTTTCATCACAGGTAAAAAAGACCATTTTTTAGGTATCAATATAAAACCAATTAATTTAAATAATATTTCTAAAATCGAACTTCAAAAGTAATTTTACCAATAACCAATCACTTAATACTAAAAACTTATAATCACATGAATATCATCGACATTAAAGTAATGAAAGGACCAAACTATTGGTCGGTACGCCGTCACAAGCTAATTGTAATGCGATTAGATTTAGAAGATATGGAACAAAAACCCACCAATAAAATTGATGGTTTTTTAGACCGCTTGCAAAAATTAATGCCCAGTATGCAATCGCATCGTTGCAGCGAAGGCTGCGATGGTGGCTTTTTTATGAGAGTAAAAGAAGGCACTTGGATGGGGCATGTGATTGAACATATTGCTTTAGAATTGCAAACATTAGCAGGCATGGATGTGGGCTTTGGGCGTACTCGAGAAACATCTACGCCAGGCGTATATCATGTAGTGTTTAGTTATTTTGAAGAAAAGGCTGGTATTTATGCAGCAAAAGCAGCGGTAAAAATTGGACAAGCTTTAACCGATAATGTACCTTATGATTTAACGGATGATATTAATAATCTTCGTGAGTTGAGAGAAGATGAACGCCTTGGACCATCTACTGGTAGCTTGGTTGAGGAAGCGGTGAAAAGAAAAATTCCTTATATCCGTTTGAATAAAAGTTCGTTGGTGCAGTTGGGTTATGGTGTAAATCAAAAACGCATTCAAGCTACAATTGCTTCTACCACTTCATCTATTGCAGTTGAAATTGCATGCGATAAAGAAGATACAAAAAATATTTTAAGTGCTGCCGAAATCCCTGTGCCAAAGGGTTTGATATGCGTTGACCATGAAGATTTAGAAGCTGCTATTAAAAAAATTGGTTATCCAATTGTTACCAAACCTATTGATGGTAACCATGGCAAAGGCGCAACTACTGATATTAAAAATTGGGATGAAGCTGTTATCGCATTTGAAGCGGCAAAAAAATATTCAAGAAAAATTATTGTTGAAAAATTTATTACAGGTTTCGATCATCGAATTTTAGTCATTAATTACAAATTTATTTGTGCTGCCAAACGTACGCCTGCTGCCGTTATGGGCGATGGCAAAT
>JBEEMV010000239.1:0-8499 GCA_041192505.1 Bacteroidota bacterium | reverse complement strand
ATATTACACCACAATTTTGCTTGGCAGATAATTGCTGAATAAAATTTTTAGTAGCCCAATTTATACCATATTCTTTACCAGCAAAGCGGCTCATCTTATGCAATTCAATCCATGTGTAACTGTAGTTTGCTAATGAATCTTGCAAACGCATCCATTCGGCATCGCTTTCATTATTTCCAATTCTGAAACATTTTACAGCCGCATTTTGCATTATTTTTTTTGTAAAATTGCTGGTGCTATCGCCACCAATATTTACAAAAGCTATGGTTAATTTTTGTGCATCAATATTTTTTGGTTCTTTATTAACGGCTGTAAAAGCGCTGGTGTATAAGGCATTCAACAAATCAAAATGTTTTTTACTACATACATCTTGTTGCAAATTTTTATATTCGATGGGTTGATAATGGTTTAATCCTGCTTTGTATTTGTAGTATAAAATTTTTCTTACTCGGTTATCAATTTCTTGTTGCGTTATTAAATTTTTATCACGGGCAATAATAATTTGATGGATAGCTTCTTCTACATTTTTACTCATCAACAACATATCATTGCCAGCCAACAATGCTTTAACATCAACTATTCCAGGTTCAAAATTTTTGGTAACACCATTCATTCCTAAAGCATCGGTAATCACTAATCCTTTATAACCTAATTCGGTTTTCAATAATTTTTCTACAATATTTTGCGAAAGTGAAGATGGTGTATTTTCATCAGGTTCTAATTGCGGAATGCCCAAATGTGCCACCATAATACTTGGCACATTGGCTTTTATCATAGCCACAAATGGCTTCAATTCTAATGAATCTAATCGTTCACGGGTAAATGGTAAAACGGGTAAATCGGCATGTGAATCAACATCTGTATCACCATGACCAGGAAAATGTTTAGCACATGTAAGTATGCCGCCTTTGTGCATTCCGTTCATGTAAGCAATGGCTTTGTTGCTTACATTATCAGCATTTTCGCCAAACGAACGATCGTTGATTACAGGATTTCGAGGATTATTATTTACATCAACATCAGGTGCAAAATTGATGTGAATGCCCATGCGCTTGCATTCTTCACCAACTGCTATTCCCATTTGTTCAATCAAATCATTATTCTGAATTGCACCTAAAGTAAGTTGATGCGGAAACGAAATAGTTGAATCAATTCGCATTCCTAAACCCCATTCGCCATCAAAACCAACCAACAAGGGTATTTTAGAAATAGATTGATAATAGTTTAATCTAACTGCATGACGGTACGGTGTTGCTTGCATCATGATTACCCCACCAATGCTATATTTTGAAATTAAATAAGGAAGATTTTTGCAATTAACTGAATCTTTATTCGACCAAGCAGCCACCATAAATAATTGTCCAATGCGCTCAGTATCATTCAACATTTTTATTTGTGCATCAATCCAATTTATGGTATCGCCAGTGGTTTTAACTTTGGTTATATAACTCACTGCATCCATTGTTACAGATGCATTACTGTGCTTTTTCTTTTTCTTCTTTTTGGCAATGGTAGTTTTTTTTGCTTTTCTTTTTTTGGTTGAATAATTGGCAAATAAATAGCCGCCTACTAAAAGCCCTAAACAAAGCAGTATGATTGATTTTAATTTCACGTTTTTTTTATTTTTTTACACCTAGTAAAAAAACTAGCTGTTTGTATTCTATGTTTTCTGTGTTCCTTTTTCTGTTGTTTGTTTATTAGAATAGCAATTTACAAATCATATACATTTGCTTCATTAATGGCATGCCTTTACAAAAATCTATGTGGTAAAACTGTATATAAAATTACTTACTGTAAAAATGGAAAGTTGTTGCACCACAACGCCAAACGCATTTGAAATATTATCAACTTTAAGTTGTTTGTAGTAAATGTATTTAAAAACAAAAAGCCACCTACCAAAAAATAGTAGATGGCTTTTTAAGTATGATTAAAATTAATTTTTACCTAATGCTAAACCAATATTAGCACCTAAAATAAACCCTATTCCATTAAAATATCTATCGGCAGCGCCACCCATTCCTTTAAAATATTTCCCATCGGGTGATGTAAAAAACAAACCACTTCCCATATAAAAATCGCAAGCAATTTTTGATTTAGAAATAAATTGATTCCCTACCAAAATTCCTGCACCACCACCACTGATAAACGGCGATTCGGTTTTTGTAGTAGTTGAATAATTGTAATATGGATATGTGCCAGTATTTGTTGCAGTAGATGTAGTATAGCTGTAGGTTGAATTAAAAGTAGCCATTTTATAATACCCATAAAAGCCGCCATAGAAGCCTTGTGGCGCTTTATCAGCAAAATAATAACGGTACTGCAATTCTAACATGGCATCAAATAAATTTCGAACCGAACCATTGCTATAATTATAAATACCAGTTGAGGTATTGTAATTATTTCTATCATATTTATAAAAACTACTTTCATCAGAAAAGCCAATACGAACATTAGTTTTAATAGATGTATTTTCAGTTAATCTACGTTCCATACCCAATTTAAAATTTCCGGCAATGGCAGCCAATGGATAAAAGCAAAATATTTTATCGGGGTAAATTAATTTGTTCATCGGCTTTTTATATTTTCTATACACAATTTGTTCATCATCAACTTGTGCTTCATCGCTTTGATGCTTTTGAGCAAATGCAGATGCGCCAAACAATACCAAAGTGGTAAAAAAGAGAATCGATTTTTTCATAAACTAAAATTTTATTTTAAGTAAAGTTAATAAATTGTAAACGATAGACTTTGAAAATTATGATAGGTTTAAAATCATTTTTCAAATTTTTTTTCTAACTCATCTAATTTTTGAATAATAAACGTAAGCTTGCCGCTGGGCGATGCATAAGGCTTTTCGCAAGCAAATAATTCATCTACCAATAATTTCATTTCTTTATTACTCAATTGTGTGCCCCATTTTACGGCCGATTGTTTTGCCATGGCTTTCGAAATAGTTTCTCGTTGATTTAGTTTTAATTCTAAATTTTCTTTCAACTGATTCAATAAATATTGCACGGCTTGTTTTTCGTTCAAGCTCGATTTCATTTCGGCTGGTACGCCATGAATGATAAATGTATCGGCACCAAATTCTTGAATATCAAAACCCAATAAATTTACATCGGGCAATATTTCTTTTAATAAAACAGAATCTTGTCGGCTCAATTCTATTTTGATAGGAAACAATTGATGCTGCGATGCTTTTTGTTGTAAATTAATGTACGATAAATATTTTTCATACAATATTCTTTCATGCGCCGCTTGTTGATCAATCAACATAAACCCACTTTTTATGGGCGATAAAATATAGCGCTGATGCAATTGAATCATCAACTGTTCGGCAAATTGCGGTGTATCGGTTAATTGCAATTGCGATGAATCATTGGATGATGATGAACCCGAAAATTTTGAAACAAAAGTTTGCTCACTTGTTTCTTCTTGCTGCTCAGTTTGTTTTAAACCTTGGTATAATTGTTCCCAATTTTTTATGTTATCATCATTTCGTTTTTGCTCTTCAATAGGCATTATTGGGCGAAAATAATGTGAGTTAGAATCGAAACTAACTACATTATTATCATTTGATTTGTGAGCACTTCGGTTATAGCCTTCTAATCTTGTAAAAGCTGTTTCTTGATTAAAATCTAACGAAGGTGTAATACTAAATTGCCCCAAAGCCTTTTTTACAGCCGAGTTTAAAAAGCTGTACACTATTTTATCATCTTCAAATTTTATTTCTTGTTTGGTTGGATGTACATTAATATCAATCCTTGCAGGGTCTAATTCGATAAATAAAACATATAATGGAAACGAATCTTTTTGTAGCAATTGCGAATAATTAATATTAACCGCATGATTCAAATAACTGCTTTTTATAAATCTTTTATTTACAAAAAAGAATTGTTCGCCACGGCTTTTTTTAGCGCTATCGGGCGTTCCTACAAATCCTGTAATATCACATACCGATGTTTCTTCTTGTACGGGCACTAATTTTTCTTTGTAAGCATTGCCAAACAAGGCTACAATGCGCTGTTTCAAATTGCCTTGTGGCAAATTAAAAATTTCGGTACCATTATTATTCAGATTAAAATTTATTTGCGGATGAGCCAATGCAATGCGTTGAAATTCATCAATAATATTTTTTAATTCGGTAGTATTCGATTTTAAAAACTGACGACGAGCAGGCACATTAAAAAATAAATTTTTTACAGCAATGCTTGTTCCTACAGGTGTTTGACAGGGCTCTTGTATTTTTACTTCGCAGCCTTCGTTTAAAATAAATACACCCGTTTCATCTTCGGCTTTTCGGGTTTTTAATTCAACCTGCGCCACGGCTGCAATAGATGCCATGGCTTCGCCTCTAAAACCCATGGTGGTTATTTTAAATAAATCATCAATCGATTTTATTTTTGATGTAGCATGGCGTTCAAAACACATTCGGGCATCCATATCGCTCATGCCGCTGCCATTATCAATTACCTGAATTAATTGTTTGCCTGCATCTTTTACAATTAATTTAATTTGGGTTGCACCAGCATCAATGCTGTTTTCCATTAATTCTTTTACCGCCGATGATGGGCGCTGAATTACCTCACCAGCAGCAATTTGGTTGGCAATGTTATCGGGTAAAAGATTTATAATATCGGGCATGAAATAAAATTGGTAGGGCGAAAATACAAATTGTGCTGTCACATTGTATGGTTATAAAATATTTATGCTATTTGCCTTGCAATTACAATAGACTTACACCAATTTTTTTTCTACGTGTATTTACGTACAAAAATACGTGAATGCCCCTATTTCATACCAAAGTTTATTACTTAGTATTGCAATTCCAAAAATACTTAATTAAACCATTTTTTACTGCTATGAAAAAAACTACTGCTACAAGCACACAGCACACAGCACACAGCACACTAAATTTTAAGCCCAGCAAAATACTATTATTTATGATGCTGCTGGCAGTTACATTTTTAAAAACTAATAGTGTAAAAGCACAAAACTTATCAGCCACTTTATCGCCAAGTAATTATTCCGAATTTAATATCAGCTGCCATGGTGCCAATGATGGACAGATAAATGTATCAGTAACAGGTGGTACAGCACCCTATACTTATTTATGGAATAATGGCTCAACAGTTCAAAACCGAACAGGGCTTTCGGCAGGTAATTATTCGGTAACCATTACCGATTTTGTACATACCAGCATTACCAAAACCATTGTTTTAAAAGAACCTAAAGCTATAATTGTAGCACTTAACAGCCCCGAGTTTGAAGGCAATGTAAACATTTCATCGCATGGGCAGTATGATGGTACAATTGATATTACTGTTACGGGCGGCAATCCACCTTATCGCTATCAATGGAGCAATGGCTCGGTTGAAGCAAGGCAATCTAATTTAACTGCAGGTACTTATTCGGTAACTGTTACCGATGATAACAACTGCACCCAATCATCATCTATTACCCTTACCGAACCTGGCACTATGCAAATAAGCAATATTGTAAAATCTGTATTTGGTAGCTATAATGTAGGCTGTTCTTACGCCGAAAATGGCTCTATTACTTTAACCATATCGGGTGGTGTAGCACCTTACGAGTTTGATTGGTCTAATGGTGCTATGACAAAAGATATACAAAATGTAGGCGCTGCCGAATACCATGTAAGAGTAACCGATAGAAACGGTACCGAAGTAAGCACCGCTATTACACTTACAGCACCGCCAGATTTATCAGTATCACTTACCCCATCTATATTTACTGCACCTTATAATATAAGCTGTGTGGGTTGTAGCGATGGTTCAATATCAAGTGCCACATCGGGTGGTATAGCGCCTTATACTTATAGTTGGAATACGGGGCAAACCACCGCCAATATTAATAATGTAAGCGGCGGTGTATATGTACTTACCGTAGCCGATGCTAACGGATGTAGCACTATACAAGCCCAAGAATTAGTAAGCCCACCACAAGATGGATGGAATAGGTATGGCAATGCAGCCACCAACCCTGCTACACAATTTATAGGCACTACCGATAATACCGATATGGTAATAAAAACCAATAATACCGAAGCCATACATATAAAAGCCGATGGCAAAATAGGCATAGGCACCAGCAACCCTGCTGATAAATTTACTATTTATGATGCTCAAAATGCATCAATTAGATTAAGTGAGCAAAAAGGAGATAGCACAATTAATTTTGATATTGGCTTTTTGAAAGATTCGATATTGAATGGTAAAGTTGGCGAAGGTGCGGTTGTTATAGGTACAACAGGTGGCGGCAAGCCAAATGCTTCAACCCATAATTTTGCGGCTTCTGCTGGCATGACAAATATGATAAATAATTCAACACAGGGATTTGTTAAAAATCCATGTTCTGATGTTGCATCTTTACCAAGTATGATATTTGATGCTCCTAGCTTTACTTGGTTTATTCCAACTTGTCCGCCGACTGCTGATTCATTGGCTATGGCATTAGATAATGCAGGAAACTTGTTTGTAAAAGGGAATGGATGGTTTGCAGGTAGCTTGCAAAGTGAAGGATTAAGAGTTAATAATCATAACAACAAGTTTGCTGCTGTAATTGCGAATTATGGTACTAATGGTAAAGGATTAATGATTCAAGGGGGCAATGGGTCAAATGCTACTGCCAATTATTCTTTATTGGAAATTTCAGACATGAATAGTTATAAAATACTTTCGGTAAATGGAAAAGATGGTATTACCTATGCCCGAGGCATAAAAGTACAAACCACCGCCTTCCCCGATTATGTATTTAATGCAGATTATAAACTAACCAGCTTAAAAGAATTAGAAAGCTACATAGCCGCCAACCACCACCTACCCCAAATGCCTACCGCCACCGAAGCCGAAACCAACGGCGTAAACATAGGCGATATGCAAAATAAACTACTGCAAAAAATAGAAGAGCTTACGCTATACTTAGTGCAACAGCAAAAAGAAATAGATGCACTGAAAAAACAAATAGCAACTAATAAATAAACACATGAAAAAGCCACTACTACTTATAATGCTTTTGCTTGTGGGTTTATATACTTATAGCCAAAGCAATAAAACCGATACAATACAACCTTATCATTTTTCATTAAAAAATGGATGGGCTTTAAAAGTAAACCCATTACAAATGCTGGCAGATTATGAATTAAGGGTTTATTTAGAAAAGGAAATTTCTAAAAATGCAAGGATTGAAATTTTCGGTTCTTATTACCATACCGATTTTCCATTAACTGACCTTTATTGGGTAAATCAAATAGGATTGAGTTATTTATCTTATGCAAGTAAAATAGGAATTGGATATAAATACTTTAGTAACCAACATCCTAAAAGGTATAATGATTTTGAACTTTTTTATAAATATTTTGAAAGAGATGGTAGTTATCAAAATAAAGACCCAAATCTATATCCAGCACCAATAATAATTAATGCAAATTCTAGTTACAAAGTGGTTTGTCTTCAGTATAATTTAGGGAGAAGGTATCAATCAAAAAGATTTCTTTTTGATGTTTATTTTGGCGCAGGATTTAGGGTTAAATTTCAAAAAAGTATATTAATCCCAAGAGACCTAAGTTATGAAATAATAAATACGCCATGGTCTCTAGAAGGAATACCTTCATTACAAATGGGAATGAATATCGGATTAAAAACTAATTAAAAACAATAAAAATGAAACAAATTTATTTGATAATTTATTTTATATTTTTTTTGCAGCTATTAACTTTTGCTGGCGGAGCTTCTGATAATCTTCAAAAATATTGGGTATACCGTGAAAGGGTAAAAAATTTTACTTATAATGGCTTTTGCGAAGGCTCTGGAACTGTTGCCAATAGGGGAACGGGTAGTAATTATCCATCTCAAAAACAAATTTCGGAAGCAGACCAGCCATGGATGATGGGTTATTGGATAGCAACTTTGGCAATGGAATACAAATTATTATCTGACCATAATTTAACAACTAATGAAACAGTTAAAGATTTGTATTTTGCTATAGAAGCTATAAATAGATTGGATTATACAGCGAATGTAAGGTGGGGGTGTACGAGTACAACCTTAGATGGTTTTTGTAACAGCGATGATTTGCCAGATTTAAATACGCTAAATATTCGAACTGCTGTTGATGGTGACAAATTAATAAATAATGTTACAAAGTCTTGGGTTCCTGCTCGTCCTCGTTTGGAGCAGAGCCAACCGAGCAGAGCCAACGAGGATGCAAGTGGATATGCGTTTGCAACGCCAAGTACAACCCAGTTTTATTACCTAATAAATAAGCACCCATGAAAAAATATATACCTATACTTACCATACTGCTTATGCTTACTGCTATTGCTTGTACTAAATACAAAGAAGATAGTTTTATTAGTTTTAGAAAACCTGAAACCCGACTACACGGCTATTGGAAAATAGTAGCTTTTGAAGTGGATGGGGCTGATTCGTTAGCCAATTTATACACCTATACAACCTTTGAAAATTGCAATTTTCATTT
>JBEEMV010000238.1:0-11338 GCA_041192505.1 Bacteroidota bacterium | reverse complement strand
ACCAATCAAAGTGTCTTCATGCAAGATTAAAACCTTACCTGTTTTCTTTACCGCTTTTTCAATGGCTTCATAATCCAACGGAGCTAAAGTTCTCAAGTCTAAAATCTCAATACTCACATCTTGCATCTCTTTACAAATTTCCAAAGCCCAATGCACACCAGCACCATAAGTAATAATAGTTGCATCGCTGCCTTCCGCCACCACATTGGCTTTGCCAATTTCAATTTCATAATAATCGGTTGGCACTAAGCCACTCACACTTCTGTACAATGCTTTGTGTTCAAAAAACATCACAGGGTTTGGGTCGTTGATAGCAGCTATCAGCAAGCCTTTGGCATCAGCTGGTGTAGAAGGATAAACCACTTTCAAGCCCGGCACTTTGGTAAACCAAGCTTCATTGCTTTGGCTGTGAAACGGTCCTGCACCAACACCTGCGCCTGTGGGCATACGCACCACCACATCAGCATTTTGTGCCCAGCGATAATGAATCTTCGCCAAGTTGTTCACGATTTGATTAAAGCCTTCCGTCACAAAATCTGCAAATTGCATTTCCATCACCGCTTTATATTTTTCCAAACTCAAGCCCAACGAAATACCAATGATGGCACTTTCGCAAAGTGTTGTATTGCGAACTCTTTCTTTTCCAAATTCAGCAACAAAACCATCTGTAATTTTAAACACACCACCATATTCCGCCACATCTTGTCCCATGATGATAAGGTTGGAATGCTTTTGCATGCTCTGTTTCAAGCCATCGCTAATGGCATCAACAAGCCTCATCTCTTTTGTATTTCCCAATGACGATTGACTAATGACAAATGACTGTTTATGCGGAGCAAAAACATCGTTCACTTCTTCATCCGTATTTGCAATTGGTTCGGGTGAATTAAAACAGATTTCTAAATTGCTTTCAATTTCATGTTTGAAATTTGCTTTGGTTTCATCCACAAAATTTTGTGTGATAATTTTTTCATCCAACAAATATTTTTCAAAATTCATCACAGGGTCTAATTTTCCCCATTGCTCAAAAAGTGCTGTGGGCACGTATTTTACGCCACTGGCTTCTTCATGTCCCCTCATTCTAAAAGTCATGCATTCCACCAAAATTGGTTTTTGATTTTCGATACAATATTTTTTTGCTTCTAAAATTGTGTGATAAACTTCCAACAAATTATTGCCTTCAATCGTGATGCCTTTCATGCCATAACCAATCGCTCTGTCGGATAATTTTTCGCAAACAAACTGTTCGTTGCTTGGCGTTGATAAACCATAACCATTATTTTCAATTACAAAAATTACTGGCAAACCCCATACGGCTGCGGTGTTCAATGCTTCATGAAAATCGCCTTGGCTTGTTCCACCATCGCCTGTAAACGCCACACTCACTTTATTTTCTTTGCGAAGTTTGTATGCCAATGCAGTTCCGTCAGCCAATGAAAGCTGCGGACCGAGATGCGAAATCATGCCACAGATATGATGTTCGGCGCTGCCAAAATGAAAACTTCTTTCTCTGCCTTTGCTGAAGCCATTTTTTTTGCCTTGCAATTGCATAAACAATTTATCCAACGGCATTTTTCGTGTGGTGAAAATTCCGAGATTGCGATGCAATGGCATCACCCATTCATCTTGCGCCAATGCACTTGCAACGCCTACTGATATTGCTTCTTGACCAATTCCACTAAACCATTTGCTCACTTTTCCTTGACGCAAAAGCAGCAACATTTTTTCTTCAATCGCTCGTGGCAAAGCAATGTTTTTGTATAACTCAATTAGCTTTTCGTTGCTAAGATTTTTTCGGTTGAAATTCATTTTTATAAAAAATTAAAGGGCAAAGGTAAAATAATACTACTCGGAATGTTTGCATTTTATGATGCTTTAATAAAAAATAAAAGCCAAACTTAAATAAGGTTTGGCTTTAAATTAATGATGTAGCAACTGATAAAAAGATTATTTTTTATTCTGTAATGATTTTAATTTTTTCTGCATCTGAATTGCCTTTAACGAATCTAATTCTTGTTGGTCTACAACACCTGGCTCAGGATTAATTCTTCCATTAACGGCAGTTGATTTAGTTTTTTTTTCACAATGCTTACAAGTACAATTTAATAAAATTGGCATGGTAACAATCATGACTGCTAGTATCAATTTATTTTTCGGAAACAATAACTTTTTCATTTTTAATAATTTTAGTAGTGTTTGATATTTGAATTAAATAACTGCCCGAGGATAATGCTCCTTTATTGAAAGAGAATAAATTTTCGCCTTGATGACAGTTTGCATGATAAATTTCTTTTACCAATTTACCTTGCATATCAAATAAATTGATAGTTATCATTTCATCATTTTCGGAAATAAATTTTATGTTGCAAACATTGTATACAGGGTTAGGAAACAACAAAATCTTGGGTTCAATTTTATTGGTATTTTGAATACCATCGGGCTGCATCGTAGTTTGAATACTGCTTACATAATTTACCCAATCGGCAGTATTATTTCCATAAGTGGTATAACCATAAATTGTTGGTGGATTAGAAGAAAAATCTCTGGATGCTCCTGAATAATCGCCCCAACGATTGCCTTGTCCGCCACCCGAAACAGATTGTGCGTAAAGATTTACAACCCCTGTTCCTGTTTTAATAATTATCGGACTTGATACATTAAAATTTCTATCAACAAATACTGCGGCTGTACTTGGGTAATCATTTATGCTACAATAATTATAACAAATAATTGCTGCTTGATCATTGTCGTGATAGCCTGCCGAAGCAATGGCAGGATAACTACAATCTGTTGAAGGAACTTTTATCAATTGATTTTGAGCCACCCAATTAGTTCCGTTATTAGTTATTCTTGAATAATTAATACACGAAAATCCATTACCATCATCGCAATGAAAAACAAAATGAATAGTTCCATTTTGATAATATCCATCCTGTGCTCTATCATCACCAGTCATTAATTGTACACTAGTTCCTTTTTGAATAGCATTTGATGCTACTGAATAATTAGGAATGGTAATTTTATTTAAAGTTAATGTGGGATTATTGCCCACAGAATCGCTGATGGTATAAAAATTTAATTTGCTTGGTCGAGCTGTTGATACCAAATACATTATATTGCCATAGCCACCATTTAACCCATTGCCCACAGGAACCATTGTAAATGGTGAGCCCGATATATTATGCCATAGTAATGAATTATTGGAACCATAGTTACCACCAGCATAGCCAATACTTTTTTGTATTTGATAAATAATTCCTTCAAGATAATTTCCACCACCGCTAAACACATTACTGGTAATAAATAAATCGCTATTTGAAACAGCTAATTTTGGATAATCGACCCAACAATTTCCACTATTAACTACAGATGGCGAACCATTAAAAGAATATGTCCACCAGCCTTGAGTGGGATCGTTAGATTGTGAAAATGCAACCAACAATTTAGATGGAACATTATTGGTATTGCAGGTTTGACAGTATAAAATAAATCTATCGGCTTGATTATCGTATATCACTTTTGGGTCGCATACGGCATCGGTTGATGCTAATACAGAAGTAAAAAAATTTTCTAAACTCATGGATGATTGTAATATACCGCCATTAGTATCATAAAATTTAACGGTACTATTTACCACCACAATTAATTGTGAATTCTTGTTTACAGCCAAACTATTATCAGATGGGCAGCCACCATTGGTAAGCGCATTGAAGCCATTAATAAAAATAGGCTCGTTGTTTTTTGCACTTTTAGCTGCTGTTCGATAAAGATTATTTTTAGCTAAATAGTTTGTTTTTATTTTAAAATTTTCGGCTTTTATTTTTTCAATTGTTTCTTCATTTTCGCCTTCGTTTTCTGAAACACGAAGATGTGTAAGTTGCGGTAATAAAGTTAAATCATTAGAGCTTGGTTTTACAAACCCTCCAAATTTAATTTCGAACGGAATGCATTTTGCATCGCCACTTTTAATTGATTTATCATTTGCAAAAATGCTGGCTGCTAACAACATTATTAAAGAAAATACGCAAATCTTTTTTTTCATTTTATTGTATTAATTATTAAAAAACTGAAAGGATTACAAAACTATAAAAACTACCAACTCATTTTATTTATTATTCATTTTTAAACTTATAAAATTCAGCATTTTATTTAGCTTGATAAAATCTTTACCATTTTTAAAACCTGTTTATCAATAGGTGTGTGTTGTTTAATTACTTTTTCAAATGGTGTATGCGTTATTTTATCGTTCATTAATCCTACCATTACCTGAAAATGCTTGCTGCGTAAAGCTTCTACGGCTTCAAAACCTAATCGGCTACCCAATACTCTATCAAAATATGTTGGCGAACCGCCACGTTGAATATGACCCAAAACACTTACTCGTAAATCAGCTTCTGGAAATTTAAGTTTTGTTTGATGGGCTATATGCATAGCATTACCTGCATCATCGCCTTCGGCTACAATTATTATATGGCACATTTTTTTTCTTCTAAAATCATCATTCAAATGATTGAATAATTCATCCATATAAGTTGGTGTTTCGGGAATTAAAATTGCTTCGGCACCTGTTGCAATGCCCGAGTTTAAAGCAATATAACCAGCATCTCTTCCCATTACTTCTACAAAAAATATTCTATCATGAGCATCGGCGGTATCACGTATTTTATCAATGGCGTACATGGCTGTGTTTACGGCTGTATCATATCCAATGGTAAAATCGGTGCCGCTTAAATCTTTATCAATAGTGCCCGGAATGCCCACACATGGTATGTTGTATTCCTCTTTAAAAATATTTGCACCAGTAAAAGTTCCATCGCCGCCAATAGCTATTAAGCCCTCAATATTATTTTGTTTTAAGTTTTCAAAAGCTATTTTTCGTCCTTCTTTTGTTCTAAATTTTTCGCTTCGTGATGTTTTTAAAATGGTGCCACCACGTTGAATAATATTGCCAACGCTTTCGGCATTTAGCGCCATAAATTCATTATTAATCAAGCCTTCATAGCCATGCAATATTCCTGCTACTTCCATTTTATAATGAATGGCTGTACGTACAACAGCTCTTATAGCAGCATTCATGCCTGGTGCATCGCCGCCGCTGGTAAAAATTCCTATTTTTTTCATCTTTTAAAATTAAGCAATTATCTGTTACATTTACCATTCAAATTTATTTATCATGACTTCAAGAATTACCAACATTGCCTTTGCTTTAGCAATTATTATTTGTGCTATAATTTTGGGTAATGCATTTAAGTATAAGTTTAAAACTGCTGAAACAATAAGTGTTACAGGATTGGCTAATAAAGATTTTGAAAGCGACCAAATAGTTTGGAATGGTACATTTAGTCGAAAAAGTTATGAATTAAAAAATGCTTATGCCTCTGTAAAAGAAGACGAAACAACCATTAAAAATTATTTAAAAACTAAAGGTATTAATGATAATGAAATGGTTTTTTCGGCAATTGTAATTAATAAAGAATTCGACACCAAGTTTGCAGCCGATGGTCGACAAATTGGAAATGAATTTACAGGTTATTCATTATCGCAAACAGTAACTGTTGATTCAAAAGATTTGAATAAGGTTGAAAAAATATCTCGTGAAATAACTGAATTGATTCAGGATGGAATAGAATTGAGTTCATCAACACCCAATTATTTTTACAGCAAATTATCTGAATTAAAATTAGATTTATTGGCCAAAGCATCAGCCGATGCAAAACAACGTGGCGAAACTATTGCCAAAAATAGTGGTGGCGATTTAGGTAAAATTAAAAAATGCAGTATGGGTGTTTTTCAAATCACGGGACAAGATAGCAACGAAGATTTTAGCTATGGCGGCGCTTTCAACACATCATCAAGATTAAAGAAAGCTACTATTACGGTAAAGGTAGAATATGGTATTGATTAAAAATAAAACCCTTATTTATAAACTAACTACCAACATTTTTTTGGTTTCAAAAAATTCTTCTTGATAAATATCTGATAAATTTTTCATGACCAATTTTTTTCCAAGATTGCTCATTTCTTCATTCAAATCGCCACCTTTAAGGCATATTAATGAGGAGTTGATTTCTGATTTATCGGCGTTCCAAATTGCTTTTTCTTTCATCGCATTTTTAGCAATTACGTGTTGCGAATATTGAAATAATGTAGGCAATACAGCCACTGCACGGCTAATAGTATAATCTACTTTGTATGGAATTTCTTCCACTCGTTTATGAAATGTTTTTACATTTTTTAGTTCTAAAGCATCAGCAACTGCTTGCACCACTTTTATTTTTTTACCAATACTATCTACTAAATAAAATTCGGTTTCAGGAAAAAATATGGCTAACGGAATACCCGGAAAACCACCGCCAGTTCCAATATCTAATACTCTATTGCCTTTTTGAAAATGTATATAATGTGCTATAGTTAAGCTGTGTAGCACATGGCGTTCGTAAAAATGCTCCATATCTTTTCTACTGATAACATTTATTTTTTCATTCCAATCGGCATATAATGCTTTTAGCTGCTCTAATTTATCAGCAGTTTCTGTTGGTAAATTCGGAAAATATTTCGAAATAATTTCGGTTGTCATCTTTGTATTTTATTCGGCTTTAGGATTATCTATATCTTTAATTTTTTGAAACAGATTTTCCATTTTAAAAACCTCATCTAAGGTTTCATCTAAATAAAAAACAAACTCGGGTACTCGGCGAACCTGCTTAGCAATCTTGTTTCCAAGCTGATGACGGATTTCTTTGTGATGTGTTTCTAACTCATCAATAATTCCCATTTTATCTTTTGCATTAAATATGCTTAAATAAAATTTTGCTTCTAATAAATCGGGTGTAATAGATACCGATGTAATGGTAACTAAACTTCCTTTTAAAGTATAAAAACCATTTTTTTGAAATATTAAACTCATTTGCTCTTTTAGCAATTCGGCTACTTTGCGTTGGCGGATACTTTCACTCATAAATACAAACTTAGTTATTTTATATGAACATGAAAAGGAGATGGGTTTAATTTTGTTGTTTTATTGTATCAAACAATTCGTGAAAAACAAAAAAGCCTCATCAAGTTGATGAGGCTTTTTTGTTGATGCTAAAAAAAATTAAACCATCGAATCAAATTTTAGTAATTTTTGAAACAAACGATTGCCCTTCGGCAGTATTTATTTTTAATAAATAAATGGCCGATTCAAATTCTGAAATATTGATAGACAAAGGCTGATTGAACATTGGTTTGGTATATTTTTTTAATAAAATACCACTTGTACTTACTATTTCAATAGAATTAATTTCAGATTGATTAGAGGATAAATCAACCACAAATTTTCCGTTGTTGGCATTGGGATAAATCAATATTTTTTTATCATGAATTACAATCGGGCTACCTATATTCCAAGCTGTATCTCTCATGGTTAAATCATCAATTGCCATATCACTTGCCGAGCCATTGCCTGTAATACCTCTTAATCTAAAATTTACAATATTGCCATTTAATTGGCTGGCATCAAATTCTTGCAAAAGCCATTGATTTCCTTTATCGCCAGTTAAGGGTAAAACAATATCATTATGCCACAAATTATTATAATAAGCATCAACATATAATGAGCCCATTTGTGCGCCATATAAGTGATACATAAAGCCAAAAACAGGCTTAATGGTGTTTCGTAAATCAAAACATGGTGTTATAATTTTTGCTGTAAGATTATTGCAATACGAAGCTTCAATGTATAAATATTTTCCTGTAGCTGTTCCAGGATTGTAATCGAAATCGGGGCCTGAAGCGGCGGTTGGCGTACTACCGCTAAATACTTTCCAATCAGCATCATCGCTTGCACCATTTTGTTCGTTTATAAAATCATTAATTAGTGGGCAATGGGTAGTATCACAAAAAAATACATTTGGGCAAAGTGTAAAGGTTTCAAAATCATCATTCCAAGGCAATGTATGAAGTGTACTGTTTAAAATATTAATGGTAAATTTTAAAGTATCATTTAATCGGTTGCCATCATTTGGTTCATCAACCCATATTTTTAATTGATGATTTCCAACCGCCAATACACCAATCTGCGTAGCAAAATTATGAATAGCTGAATTACCTTTTAATATTGTACTGCTAAAGGTTTCAACCACTGCCGATTGATTATCTATGGCATATTTAACAGGAAAATTACTGATTGAATTTTTACCTATATTATTGATGGTAATATTCACTGGCAAAGTGTTGTTGTAATTACAGCTTTGCATATCCATATTGCCAGGCTGAGTTGATAGCGTCGCTACTGCATCATACGGAATGGAACAATTGCTAATACCTTGATATTGTCTTACGGCATAACATCTTCGGCTTATAGCATTGTTAATGCCACGGGCAACTACACTAAACCAATTTTCGGATAAATAATATGCACCACCTAATTTTATAAATGTGTTGGTGGTGGTGTTGATAGAGTCCATGTATTTTACACCTAACCTATAAATATCATACGAAGTAGCATTGGCAACTGCATTCCAACTTAGTTTCAAAGTATCGGTACATACATAATCAACGCTTAAATTTGATACTGTATCCATGATTGAAAAATTGGCAATGCTGGTATCCGAAATTGAATTTCGTGTAATTCTGATTCTACAATTTCCGTTGGTTATGCTTGGTACATTCCAATCATAATACGTTTGATTTGATGGAATGCTTGATGCAATGTTGCTGAAACTTGCACCACCATTGGTTGAATAATCAACATCGAATGTAAAGTTGTTGTCAATAGCATCCCATCTAATTACTTGTGTTGAGCCTGCAGTAATATTTTCGCCACCTATTGGGTAGGTTAATTCTAACTGATTGTTTTCAATAAATTCGTACACAATAAAATACGATTGAGGATTAGCGGTAGTTACAGCAAAGCCCGTAACATCAATAGTGTAGTTGCCCGATACAGGATTGGCAATAGTAATTTGCTCTACATTATTCAAATGATCGACGCCTTGCGTTGCAAGGGCATTAAGGGTTGTAGCATTTGCCGCAGGATTTAAAATCCAAGGATAAGTAATGGTAGCTGAAGGCGAAGTTATTTTTAAATCTAAATCATTTACCAATGCAGTAGTTACACCTACGGTTGCTTCTTTATCTAACCAAATCAACATGATTTTTGCTAATTGAATATTAGCAGGAATATTTAATGTGGTAGTTTTTGTAATGCCATTTGCTACACTATCTGTTGTATATTGATGTTGTTCTAAAACCTTCACAGCTCTGTTGCCATTCATTCTACCATAACCATAAATAAAATCAGGGCCTGCATTTCCAATATCATCAGCCGAATTCATTAACACACCTTTCATCAAACCCATGTTTGGATCTTGATTTGAATTAATATTTCTATAAGCTTGATACAACTGCGCCAACACACCCGATACACCTGGGCAAGCCATTGATGTACCAGTGTACACATCATACGAATAGGGAGCAACAGATGAAAAAACATCAGTGCCTTGTGCAGCCACATCGGGTTTTATACGTCCGTCTGTTGCAGGCCCACGGCTGCTCGAATAATTAATAACATCATGCAAATCGGTATTAGCCACTGCTATCACATTTTTACCTGCTTTAATTCCGCCTGTAATATTTCCCCAACCAGCACCAGCACCAAAGTTGCAATCGGCAGTGCCTTGATTACCTGCCGAAAAAACTCTCATCGCATTGGTAAACGTTCGCATTTGTCTATCGGCCGAATTTGCACCTGCGTTGTAGCCTGTGTTACAGCCATCGCTATACGAAGTAGATACTATATCAATTGATGCAAATGGCGAAGTATATATCGTATCGTCCATTACATACGAAGCGCCAATATTATTTACATTATACACCCAAATTTTTGCATCGGGTGCCATGCCTTTTCCTAGCGGACTTAAATTGCCAGCGCCGCCAATAATGCCTGCACAATGGTCGCCATGATTACCATTATCAACATTTACATTGCTTTGGTTATCTCTGCCTTTGTAATCAATGTGTGGTCCAATAATACCATCATCAGTTAATGCTACATGAACACCTGTACCATCATATTTTCTGCCAGCGCCATAATCGGTTGAAAGCACATTGCTGCGATGCAAAGTTTTGTTTTCTAAATTTTCAGATTTAGGTATATCATTAATGAAATCAATAAACTGAACAAAAGGAAGTTGAGCTATTTTGTTTACATCATGCATATTTATTTTTACTGAAAGGTGATGATCATTATTAAAAACATGAATCACCGAAGCGCCTGTATTATTCAATGTTTCAATGGTTGTATTAATATCAATGTTTTCATAAACTGTAATCATGAGTTTATAATTTTCGCCCTCTTGTACATAAGCTGGTACATCGTATTTTTTTATTTCTTGTCTTATTTTTATTTCATCATTTAAAATTACAACGGCTCGGATAGATGAAAATGAATTGAATATTTTATTCGAAGATTTTGCCGAAACACTAACATAATAAGCATTTTTAGGTAGATAGCCCAACAACTGAATACCCATTTTTTTTAATTGTTGATGTTGTTCGGCATTAGGCAATTGGCTAAACTGAATGATGAAATATTTTTTACCATTAAATGATTTTGTTGTTCGAAATTGTTTTTTCGAAATAAAATTATTTTTCAAAGCCGCTTTGGGTATGAATTTGCCAGAAGCCAAACCAATTTCAAACTCTTGTTGTGCAAAAGCCGAAAATGAAAATAAAATAAAAAGGGTAAAAAATAGCTGGCGCATAATTTTTGATTTTAGTGAAGAATAAAAATAGAAAAAATAATGAGAGTAGGTATTTAAAAAATATCGTTTGAATTATTTGCAGGGGTTTAAGAGGAAGTGCCTAACTATCCAAATTTATTTAACCCCACTACTCCCAAATCCGCCTTCGCCACGTTGGGTTTCGGTAAGTATATTTACTTCTTGCCAATTAATAGTTTCGTGTTTGGCAATTACCATTTGTGCTATTCTATCGCCGCTTTCAATGGTTTGATTTTCGGTTGAAAGATTAATCATCGGCACACAAAGTTCGCCACGATAATCGCTATCAATTGTGCCTGGTGTGTTTACTAAAGTTAAACCACGTTTTATAGCTAATCCGCTTCGGGGGCGAACTTGAGCTTCATAACCCAAAGGCAATTCGATGAATAAACCTGTAGGAATTAATTTCCGTTCCAATGGTTTTAATTCTATTTTTTCAGAAAGAAAAGCACGAATATCTAACCCTGCTGCGCCTTTGGTTTCGTAAGCAGGTAATGGATTGTTGGATTGATTAATTATTTTTATTTGCATTGAAACAAATGTAAAACTTTAAAGAAGAGAATTAAATTTAAAAA
>JBEEMV010000237.1:0-5916 GCA_041192505.1 Bacteroidota bacterium | reverse complement strand
ATAGTGAGGTAACTGTTGAATTTTTAGATTTGATTGAACATGCATTAGCACAACCAATGAAGCAGCAAAGAAGCGTAAAGCATTTAAGCCTTTAAACCATGTTGATTTATTTTGAGTAGTTGTATTTGAAATTGATTTATTCAATAATTAAAATTATTTCTTAAGTCGTTTTCCGAATTTGAAAATATTTTTTGCTTTAGAAATAAATGATGGGCTATAGCCTGCTCTATTCACCAAATAATAAAAGTTTTTCAAATTCATTTTCTCTACTATTTCATCCACTTCATTTATATATTTAAGTTTTGAATATCTACTATCTAACACAAATAAATTTAAATCGGCACTGCGTAAAACCAGCATACTATCAGCACTTTCTTTCATCGAAATGTTTTGAATAATAACTACATCATACTCAGCTTTCCATGCTGCCAGCATACTGTCAAACACATCGGGCAGTTGCCAATTTTGCTTCGTATCATTTATTTGAATGATAGTAAATTTTGAAAAATTATGTGTTAATCTACCATCCATTATTACCAATAAAACTTTTTTGCCTAACAATGAAGCCGAGTTTGCTAAACCAAATGCTATTGACCGTTTGCCTTCATTTACATGCATAGATGATATACTTACCGCATCATGTTTTTTAATTGTACCATTAAAATCTAATTCTATAAACCATTTTTTGTAGTAATCATTTAATTTATTTTCATCGCCTATAAATGGTATCGATTGTAAAACTTTGGTATCCGAATTTTTGTAAACCATCGATTCATCGCCCACACTTCCTCTTACAGCGCCTACCACATAAATACCTAATGCACTAAATAATAAAGATAAAAATATTGCTAAAGCCTTTAATAATGAAGGGTTTGGCGAAACAGGATTTTTAGCAATTTCGCCATATTGAATAATACGATGGAATGAAATAGCAGCAGCTCGGGCAATTTCGGCTTCGGTATTTTTTTGTTGTAAAAAATTATACGTTTGCTCATTCAAATTAAAACTGCGTTGCAAAATGTTCATCGTTTTTTCTTTTACAGGCAGTGTATTAAATACTTGTTTGGCTTCAAATATTTCATCTTCTAATCTGGCATATTTTGTTTGGTAATCAATCAACGAATTTTTAACCGACTCTTTAATGTAAGCTGTATAGTCTTTTATTTTATCATCAATTACTTTTACTTTTTCATCTTCGGCAGTAAAATCGAGTAACAAATCTCTTCGTTTAATTTGCAGTTCTTTAATGTTTTTTACCATTTCTGTAGATAATAAATCATTAAATGCTTGAAAATTTGGGGCTACATCTAATACATTTTTATCATTGGTTTGTAAATAATCATATAGCTTCTGTACCGCATCAATAGTCATTCTTAGGTTAGATGCCTGTATTTTCATTTCCGAAACTTTACGCAAATCTGTTTCGGTTTCTTGTCTTGTATTTATAATTTTATTTTGATCACGATAGCTTTGAATATTGTTTTCAGAATTAGATAATTTATTATCAATTGAATCAATCTGTTTATTTAAAAATTTAACAGTAATATCGGCCGCTTGTACTTTTGATAAAATAAAATCTTGTACATAAATTTCGGAAAGTGTATTTACAATTGCCGCCGATTTGGTAGGCAATGTACTTTTATAACTGATGCGTAAAACGGGTACATCTTTATCAACAGGCGTTACATCAATATTACCATCCAACTCTTTTATCAACCCTGATTTTGTTCTAATCACCAATTCATATTTATCAATTAAATTAACATCGGGGCGGCTATGAATTAATTGAAAATTTTGTTGCAGCATAATCATCCCTTTTTTAGTAACCACAGGTTGATTAAAAGTGCATTTAATTTTTTCGCTACTATCGGGTGATATCAATTCGTATTCGCTTGTATTAAGTACATTTATTTTAAAATTTATATCCGATTTTAATTCGCTGCTTTCTTGAAAAACTGCTACAAATGGGCAGTCGTCGAACATTTCGGTTTTTTTAATTTTACCAATTCTAAATACTTGATATTTTAATTGAAGTGAGTCAACAATTCGTTCTAATAAAATTTCTGATTTTAAAACTTCAACCTCAGTTCCTATTTTATTGGTTTGGGCAAATAAGTCAAAATCTTTGTAAAGATTAGTGCTGGGTGTACCTTCGTTGGCTTCGGCTAATTTTATTTTTGCAGTACTTTCATACATGGGTACTGCATATTTTAAATATCGGTTTGTAATTACAAGTGCAGTAATAATTACTACAACGAATACGTACCAATTTCTAATTAATGCTTTTAATATTCGTAATGAATCGCTCATTTAATTATTTTTTTAAAAGGGCAGTATATAATACAACTAATGTAGTAACAACCGATGTAAATGGCGCTATAGTTGAAATTCGTCTATCAAAATCTTTGGCTCGTTTGCTGGGTATATAAACTAAATCGCCAGGCAATATTGGAATGTTGTTGGTTGTAAATCTATCGCTTCGGGTTAAATCTAATGTGATTTGTTTTTGAAAACCATTTACAGTTCGAACCACAATTATTTTTTTCTTATTGGCATAAAAATCAAAATCGCCAGCCATAGCAACTGTTTCGGCTAATGTATACTGTCCTTTATCAAAAGTTAATCTGCCTGGGGCTTTTACTTCGCCCATTACCACCACTTCTTTATTTAATACTCTAACAAAAATAATAGGATTGATTAACCATTTGGATACTATTCGTTTAATAGAATCTTCGGCTTCTAAAATATTCATGCCAGCTATTTTCAAACTTCCTATTTTAGGTATTTGCACTTCGCCATTAGGGTCAACCATTATCCATTTACCATATACTTCATTCGAATTATAAATACCATAAACCGACCCAACACTTAATTCATCGTGCCCCCAAATACTGATGTTAATTTTATCATCTGGTTTAATTATATATTGCTTTGATGCACTTGATGTAAAAAAGCCATCGGGCATATTATTTTTTACCATTGGCTTTTGCATCATATTCTGCGTTAAGCAGCTTTGCATAGAGATAGCCAAAAAAATAAGCAAAATAAAAGGTATATTTTTCTTTATCATATTCATTTATTATGAAAAAATTTTCTTTAAAAAACCTTTCTGTTCCTTGTCCATTAACTTCATTACAGCTAATACCTTACTCATCACAATTTCAATTGCTTTGCCTTCATTTCCATTTTTTATGATGTAATCAAAAGCGCCAAATTTTAAAAAATCAATTGCCACCTGAATTGTTTCTTGCCCCGAAACTATTACTACAAAAATATCAGGGTCGAATCTTTTAATTTTTTTCAACACCTCAACGCCAGTAATTTCGGGCATTTCGTGGTCTAAAAAAACCACATCGGGTTTTTCAATTAAATCATTTAAACATTCATGCCCCGATTGATAACATTTTATATTTTGATACCCTAAATTTTGCAAATGCATCTTTGTTGTTTCGTAGCACATTTCTACGTCATCAACAATAAAAAATTTAAGTTCTTCGGGCTTTTTCATTTAAAAAAAATTGTGGTTTAGATAGTACTTAAAAAGTCTTCCTCAAATTTTCATTTTTATTTTTGATATAATTAAAATTTATTAATCAAAGAATAAACTTTCAACTGTTAATAAGGCAAGCAACTAGTCGAACTTAAAAAAATTGTACAAAATCTTTTTGGGGATAGATAACTTCGTTATTTAAAATTCAACTACTAATTTCATTAAATAACCTTATACCAGTTAGATACTAATTTCAAAAGTAGAATTAAAAAAATGCAAGTAATTTTGTTCTATTCAACAATTCACAGCTAATGAGTAAATAGAATAGAACAGCAATTTTGAATTATTTTGTTGATGACATCATGCAATTACAATTGCTTTAAATCAATAATTGTTTGCGTAGGATTAGCAGAACTGAAAACAGTATTACCAGCTACTAAAACAGTTGCACCATTCTCAATAATTTTTTTTGCATTTAATAAATCAACGCCGCCATCTACTTCAATTATTGCCGACGAATTTTTATGCTGAATTAAAGTTTTACAATCGGCTATTTTAGAGTAAGTGTGTTCAATAAATTTTTGTCCACCAAAACCTGGGTTTACGCTCATCAATAATACCACATCTACATCAGCAATAATTTCATTTAATACTGAAATAGATGTATGCGGATTTAATGCTACACCAGCCTTCATACCTGCCTTTTTAATGGCCTGTATAGAACGATGCAGATGAATACTATTTTCAAAATGAATGGTTAATCCATCAGCACCACAATCTTTAAATTCTTGAATATATCCATCGTATTTATCTATCATCAAATGCACATCAATATACTTTTTAGTTGCTTTTCGTACTGCCTTTAAAATAGGAAACCCAAAGCTAATATTAGGCACATAAACGCCATCCATTACATCAAAATGGAACCACTCGGCTTGGCTATTGTTAAGCATTTCAATATCTTTTCCTAATTCTAAAAAATTGGCTGATAAAAGTGATGGAGCAATAATTGTTGACATAAAATAAATAGTGAATTGCAAAATTACAATAATAAAATCCGAATTTTACATTTGATGAATAATGAAAATTATACGCATGAATTTATTTCAACTTTACACCAAAGCACTTAGCAAAATATATGATACCGACGAAGCAAAAGCAATATCAAAACTGATATTTGAATTTGTATTTAAAACCAATGATAATTATTTGCCAACAATAGAAATAGAAGAGTTAAAAAAAACAAAATACTTTGCATTGCTTCAACACATATTAGTAAGATTGCTTTGCAACGAGCCTGTACAGCATATTATAGGCGAAGTTTATTTTAGCGGCTGCACATTTAAAGTAAATAGAAATGTATTAATACCCCGACCCGAAACCGAAGAATTAATATATTTAATTTCGAAAAGAATAGATAAAAATGCATCGTTTAATGCAATAGATTTTTGTACAGGAAGTGGCTGTATAGCCATTTCGTTAGCCAAACATTTTACTTCATCTAAAATGTTTGCAGTTGAAAAAAGCGAAAAGGCGGTTGAATTAGCTACTCAGAATTCAATACTAAATAATGTAGCTATTGAAATTTATAAGGCAGATATTTTCGGTTGGCAATCTGTTGTACAATTCGATTTTATGGTAAGCAATCCACCTTACATTAAAGAAACCGAAAAACAAGCGATGGATAAAAATGTATTGCTCCACGAACCTTCAATGGCTTTATTTGTAGATGATTCAAACCCATTATCGTTTTATCATCAAATAAAAAAAATAGCTTTAATTAATTTAAAAAAAGGTGGTAAAATTTATTTAGAAATAAATGCCTTGTTGGCAAACGAAACTTGTAGTTTGTTTGATGATGAAAATTTTTCAGCCGAAATAATAAACGATATGTATGGAAAACAACGATTTGTTTTTGCCACTAAAAAATAATTTTTACCAGTTGCTTTTAATGATATTTAAAATAGCCGATTCAATAGGTTTATCAGTTGTTTCTTCTACTTTTCCAATCATTCTACCATTTCTAAAAACAACAAATGTTGGAATTTTATCAATGTGTAATGCTTGTGCAACGCCATCTTCGGTAGTTTTATCTCTATCAACTAAATATAAAGTTACATCGTTTCCAGTAAATTCGGCTTCGGCCATGGCTTTATAAAATTTGGGTAATAATACTTTTGTATCATCGCACCAAGTACCAGCAAATGCAAAAATGTAAATATCATTTTTCCACTTTTTTAATTCTTTAATAGTGTCCTCATTGGGTACATAATCTTCAAAGCCTGTTCTGAACCAAAATAAATCTTCTCTATCAAATAATATTTGATTATTACCGCCTTTGCCAACATAAACTGTGTTACCTTTTGTATCTGTTTTTTCAATAAAAGACGACTCAGGTCCTCCACATGAAATCAGAAAAATTGGTA
>JBEEMV010000236.1:0-4144 GCA_041192505.1 Bacteroidota bacterium | reverse complement strand
ATTACTTGCGTTGTGGCGCTATTGCACGTTTTTCGCCTATTATGCAAGAAGTAATAGCACATGCCAACAAAGGCGGCTATGTATGGGGCATTTGCAATGGCTTTCAAATATTATGCGAAAGCGGTTTATTGCCAGGCGCTTTATTGCGCAATTCAAATCAAAAATTTATGTGTAAAAATGTGTACTTAACGGCAACACATAATGAATCGGCTTTAACACAAGGCATTACACAAGATGAAGTTTTAAAAATACCAATTGCACATGCCGAAGGCAGATATTATGCTGATGAAGCTACATTAAAACAAATGCGCAAAAACGGACAAATATTATTTCAATATTGCGATGAAGAAGGCGATGTTACACCCGAATCTAACCCGAATGGAACCATGATGAATATTGCAGGTATATGCAACGAAGGTAGAAATGTATTTGGTATGATGCCTCACCCCGAACGAGCTGCCGAAGAAGATTTGAAGAATACTGACGGATTAAAATTATTTGAAAGTTTATTGAATTATAAACCCGAAGAGGTTATTTGATTTTAAAAAAAATGCAAAGTTTAAGCACAATTGAGCAAATATTAAAGCAGCATAAATCTATGTTGGAACAAAAATATGCATTAAGCAATATTGCTATTTTTGGTTCTTATGCTCGTGGCGAACAACACATAGATAGTGATATTGATATGTTGGTTGAATTTAATAAACCCATTGGTATTAGATTTATTGATTTGGCTACCGACCTTGAAATGCTTTTAAACACCAAAGTTGATTTAATTTGTAATAAAGATTTACGACCTAAATTTCTTAATTCTATTCAATCAGATTTGAGATATGTATAATAATGCAAATGACTTATTGAATGATATTATAGAAGCAATTGAAAAAATTTATACCTATACCGAAGGAATGAATTACGAGATTTTTTTAGCAGATAACAAAACTGTTGACGCCGTAATTAGAAATTTTGAAATAATTGGCGAAGCTGCAACCAAGCTGCCCGAAGAGTTTAAAGATACTAACCAGCAAATTAATTGGCATAGAATAAAAGGCATGAGAAATAGAATGGCTCATGATTACAGAAATGTAAATATTTCAATAATTTGGGAAACAATTGAAATGGATTTAGCAGAACTAAAAGAACAAATTAAATTGATTTTATAGCTGCTCTTAAAAGCTTAATTTATCTCATTTAATTTCTGTAATTCTTCCATCAATTGATGATGAAATTTTTTCGCCTTTTGCGTTCATTGATTTTATTTCGGCTAGTAAAACATCCCTGAATAATTCTTTCAAATCTATATGTGGCAATGGTTTCAAGAAACTACATTCATCGCCGCCATTAGCCAAATAATCCGAAACTATTAAGCGATACGTTTTTGCATCATCAATTTCTTTACCTTTAATATAACAGCTTATTAATTTACCATCTTGTATTTGAAGGCTCACACCTTCGCTTACAGGCCAACCTTTTTTTTGTGCAATTTTTTCAAATAATTGTCTCAAATTTTTACCTGGCAAATAAATCATCGTCATGCCATTATCAAAAGGCATAAGCTCGAATATTTTACCTGTAGTTATAGCACCATCCGATATTTGCGGAATCCTTATTCCACCATAATTAACCACACATAAATCGGGTTTTTGTAATTGATAATGATTCATAATAGCATCGCAAATAAAATTACCCATCGAACTTTCGGGCTGTTCTTTTTTTAATACCACTCGGCTATAACCAATTATTGCATTCATTTTACCTTGAATAGAATCATGATAAGGTGCAATCATTGCCGCAGCCATCGAATCATCGTTTTGCACTTTATTTATACCTGTTTGGTCATAATCTTTTTTAACCATACTATAATGTGTGGTGCAAGAAAATGCAATGATAATTAAGCCAAAAAGTAAACTATTTTTCATTAATTAATTTTTAAGATTGATTTGTTGTAATACCGAAAGTGCAGTAATAGCAGCCGTTTCGGTTCGTAATCTATTATTGCCAAGCAACACACATTTAAAATTATTAGCTACTGCAAATTTAATTTCATCATCATTAAATCCACCTTCGGGTCCAATAGTAATAATAGTATGATTATTTTTTGAAGCCATGTTTATCAACTGTGACGATGTATTATCTAAATTATGGCAAATAAATTTTTGAGCATTTTTTTCAGCTTCATTAATAAATTTTTCAAACCCAATAATTGAACTAAGTTTTGGCAACCAACATTGCCCCGATTGTTTAATAGCAGCAATTAAAACTTTTTCAAATCTATCGTTTGCCACATTCCATTTTTCCGAATATTTAGTTTGTATAAATTGAATTTCAGTAACGCCAATTTCAGTAGCTTTTTCCAAACACCATTCCATTCGTTCTCTGCTTTTTGTAGGTGCTATGGCAAGTGTTATTTTATTTTGTGGCAATGCATTTTTTTGCTCTGAAATAATTTCAACCGTACATTTTTTTTTGGTGGCTGTTATTATTTTACATTCAAAAAAACTTCCCTTTCCGTTTGTTATCCAAAGTGCATCACCCATTTCATGCCTTAATACCTGAATGGCATGATGTGCTTCGGTTTCGGGTAATTCAAAAGATGATTGATTACAATCTTTGCAATAAAATAATTCCATTTTATTTATTTAGATAACAAAAATAAAAAAGGCTTGCAATTTATCATTACAAGCCTTCAACTGAATATTTTTTTTATTAGAAACGTGGGCAATAAATTACTTTACGAGGCGATGTAGATGGATTGCCTTCGTGAACCAATGATAATTCAAAACCGCCTTTATATTTTGAGCCAGCTTTTAAACTTGAAACGTTCACATCATAACTAAAACCAACTCTATTATTGTGCACTTCAAATCCTAATAATGCCACAGCAGCATCGCCTAAACGATAGTACAATCCAGTATAAAAAGCACTTGGTGTTTTTTTATCGTCACTAATGATAAATCCAATTGAAGAACCAATTGTAAATTCCTGTGCTTTAGTTTGTGATGAATATAAAACAGAAGGATTAAGATAAATAATCTCATTAATTCCAATTTTTGCACCTGCATGGAAAGTAGTTAGGTTGTTCAAAACTTTATCTGTATTAAAAACTAAAAATTGTTCTTTGGGTTTTGTTAAATGATGATAAGCTATACCACCATAAAAGCTGAACATATCAGATAAGTATGATGTCCACATTCCACCTGCTGTAATATCGGCGTAGCTAATATTACCACTCGAATTAAATTTTTCTAAACTATAATTCGAAAAAGTTTTGTTAGATGGATCGTATTGCGAAGCAAAAATCAATTTATTTATATTAAGGCTTTTTTGAACAACGCCAGCTTGAAAACCTAATGATGCGTAATGTTTAGGATGACGTGGGTTACCAATTTTTTGATGATAAGCAAACGATAAATAAACACTTTGGTTAGCCAATTCGCCAGTACCAGATTTATCGGAAATAACCAACAACCCTGCACCAAAAAAATTCTTTTTCATTTGTTTGTACAAAAATGGCAAATCAAAAGAGCCACTAAATGATTTATATGGTGCTGCTACACTTGCCCATTGATCTCTATAATTGGCTGCAACTCTATATTTAGAGCCTATTTTTCCAGTATTGGCTGGATTAAGAGTGAGCGGCGAAGCATAAAATTGCGAAAAGTGAATATCCTGCGCATCAGCCACAGCAACTAAACCCAATAAAAAAAACAGAAGTAATATTCGTTTCATAATTAAGATAGTTTTAAAGTTTTAGTTTTAAGGTTTGTAAAAAGTAGGTGGCCTTTTACAATGATAAAATTATTTGATTTTGTTTGAATTGCAAACTTTTTACGTAATAAATTTTACTAAGGTTTCAATTTCACTGAGTTTAAGACAAATTATATCATCTATTCGTTGCAAAAAAAATGTTAATTGTGTTAATTTTTCGGGCTTAATGCCTGATTTTTTATCCAAGCCATTTCTTTCATTTTGTCTCTTGCCTCTTGCACTGGCGAACCAAAGTAAACCTTATTGCCATCAATGCTTTTAGCTACGCCGCTTTGAGCATATACAATTGCATTTTCGCCAATTACTAAATCTTTATTTACGCCTACTTGCCCCCAAAGAATTACATTATCTTCTATTTTTGTTTTGCCTGCAATAC
>JBEEMV010000235.1:0-3349 GCA_041192505.1 Bacteroidota bacterium | reverse complement strand
TAAATCCTGTATTGGTAAAACTTATATTATCGTTGCCATTTTCAATACCATATTCTATTTTTTCATTGCCTTTATATTGCCCTTTGTTTTCAATAAAATAATCTGTTTTTAAAATATTGCCACTGCTCCAATTAGGCTGTGGTTGAGCCATTGCTTCATTTTTTAAAAGCAAAACAAGTAGCCCAACATATAGCATTAACGTTTTCATGGTTGTAGTAAACTACAAAAGGTTTAGTATATCATTATCCATATTTTCATCTGATGTAAAGTTAATGGATAACAAATTATTTTCTCTCATTTTTAATAATAGTTGCGACCGTGAATGAACATCAAGTTTATCATACACTTTTCCTAAATAAATTTCTACGGTTCTTCTTTTTAATTTTAACTGTTCGGATATTTTTAAATTGCTCAATGCTTTTGATGCTAAAATGGCTACTTGTAATTCACGAGGCGACAGTTCTTTTTTAATGCGCTCTTTCTCCTTTTTTAATTTGTTTAAAATAATTGGGGCTTCATTTAAAAATCTTTCGGGAAAATATTTTTCATTTTGCAACACAGTTTTTATTGCTGTATAAATTTCATTAAAATGTCCATTTTTTCCTATAAAGCCATCTGCTCCAATATTTAATACTTTAAAAATTGTTTCATCATTTTGATAACCCGAATAAACAATAACCTTGGTAGTAGGATGTTTTTTCTTTAACAACAATATTGCATCAAATCCATTTAAGCTTTCCATTTTCAAATCGGTAATTACAATATCAGGCTTGTGTACGGCTGTTTTGGTTATTAGCTCAAATCCATCATTGGCTTCATCTACAATGCATATAGATGCTTTATCTTTTAATGTGGTTCTTATGCCCAATAATGTTATTGCATGGTCATCAGCAATAATTATTTTAATAGTTTTCATGAAATATTTGTGAAGTATTAATAGCAGTGCAATATGAAAACAATTTGCTTGATATACAATACTGTAAAATTACAATGGGTAATGCATCTGTAGTTGTACACTATTTTAAATGAATGAAAGAAATGAATATTGTGATTCAATTTTTTTAACAATTTTAAATTATTTAATCATGAGAAAAATTTCTTTCAGTTTACTAATGTTTCTACTATCCATAGCAGCATTATCGGTAAAGGCTCAAGTAGCTGCATCCTGCATACCCGACCATAGTTTTGGTGTGCCATCGGCATTGCCCAATAACACAGGTAATGATATATTTTTTGAACTGGGTGCACCCGGTAGTTGCATAGCATCGGTTGCCGAAAACGGTGGTGGTTCGATATTATTAATTAATTCGCCTTTGTATAACAGTCCTTCATTTCAAGTTAATATTCCGGGTAACGACCCTGATGTAATTATTCAAAAAGATTTTGCATACCCATGCTTACCTTCTTTACCATATTCTCGATTTTTAATTTCGGTGGTGTACGAAAGTGGTGGAAATATTTTTGTAGATAGAGTTGAATTTTTAGATGACCCATCAACTGGTTGGAGTACTCCTCCCATCACTGTAAATTCTCATCCATTAACATCTACTGGCAATTGCTCAAATCCGAATATTGCAGTAAATGCCGGTGGCAATTGGGCTGTAGTTTCGTGGGATTGCGCTGGCAGAGTACATTCAGCTTTAATGCAACCTGTAGCAAGTACTTGTACTACTACTGTAGTAGGTGGTGTTACTATATCTAACACAATTAAAGATATTGGCACTGCTCCATTTCCAAGTCTTTCATCAGCTCCTTATACCTTCTCAACTTGTACAACATCAGTTGCAGCACCCGAAGGAATTGTGGTGGCATCGGGCTATATACAATCTGATGTTGATCTACAAATGGAATCGCCATATTTTACTTTTACCGACCAAAGCCAAGATCATTTATTTGTACAAGCCATAGATTTTTCATATTATTTTCTATCATTAAGCTCATGTACAGGTGGATTTACTCCATCAGTGCCAGCTAGCACAATTCAACAAATTTATAAAACACCATTTAGATTAGATAAACCACGTATTGCTTGTTCGCCTATTGGTGCACCAATTCATAATGGCGATTGGACAATTGTAACAGCCGAAACACCTACTTATATGGGTGCTTCATCTATTTTAAGTTTTACTGGTTTTGGATTAACAGGAACAAGCATGTACAATCTTACTTATAATAATGCTACAGGTGGTTGGCCTCCACAACATCCTTTAGCACCAGTAGGGACAACGTATGATTTAACTCCAAATATTAATAAAAATCCCGTGGTTAGTTATAACAATTATGATAATGCCGCTTACCCAGGCATAACGGGCAATGAAATTCAAATTGCTTGGGAAAGTAGTGATCCACTCGTTGGGGCTGGTGGAACTTCAGTTGCAGGTGTATTTTGCAAAACAAATGGTTTACCTTATGTAACACAATGTGGTTTGGGTTTAAATACGATATGTGAGCAAGTACCCTATAATCAAACTCCAACAGGTATAATAACCTGTGGCTATGGTTGGTTTAATAATATAGGTTCAATTGGTAATGAATTTGTGCCATCGGTATCGGGGAAAAACAGTTATAAATCACCTTATGTAAGTTATTATGATGCTGCTTGCGGCGAAATAAATGGTAAATATGGCTATGACCCTTTTAATGGTTTTCGTGAAGCACACCACAGCAATAGTATTAATAATAGTGTAAGTGCAACTACTTCATTAAATATTTCGCCTAATCCATTTACCGAAAATATTAAAATTACATCAACCAATAATGATGCAGTTTGTAATTTAATAATTACAGATATTAGCGGCAGACAAATAGTAAATACTACAGGCAATACGGCTACTTTAAATACTGCTGTAACTACTGCTAATGTTACACTTAATGCAGGTATTTATTTTATCAATATCAAAAATGAAAGCGGTATTTTATTGAATGAAAAAATAGTAAAGCAATAAAATAGTTATCAGTTTAGCGTAAGTAGTATTAAGTAACAAAGGCTTTCAGAAATTTCTGAAAGCCTTTTTTGTATTAGTAACTGCCCAATCACATCTTCACAGCCCAACGCAATTTGGCAGATTTTGCTCTTGGGTTTGTATAACATTCTTCTGCTGATGCACGAATGGGTTGGTCGGCTATTTCGCTATATATTCCATCTCTAAAAAATCGTTGAAATGATTTTTTAACTCGTCTATCTTCACCCGAATGAAAAGTAAGAATTGCCACCCTGCCGCCGTCAGATAAGGCTTCGGGCAATTTTTCTAAAAAATCATCTAATACACCAAATTCATTATTCACCTCAATTCGTAATGCTTGAAAACATCTTTGACACGATTTTTTTATCTCCTCTTTTCTATTTTCT
>JBEEMV010000234.1:0-3091 GCA_041192505.1 Bacteroidota bacterium | reverse complement strand
AATAACGGATGTGTTGGGTAGAATACTGATGGTTCGACAAGCTCACCATGACGGCATTACAGTAGTTGGTCATGCTGACGAAGGAAGCATCTCTATTAATGTAGAAACATTACCAAGCGGCGTTTACTTCATCAAAGCCACCGACACTAAAGGCAATATAATAAATGCAAAATTTGTGAAAGAGTAAGGGATACAAAGACTGTTTTATGCCAATTGCGAAATTGAAACTTGATGTATGGCGTTTGCCATTTCCGAAATTAGTTTCGGGTTTTTTTCAGCGGCATTGCCAACCACAATAATATCAGCACCAGCCTTACAGTTGGCTATTGCTTTTTCGGTAGTTAATATTCCGCCACCTACAATTAATGGTACCTGAATACTTTTACTAACCATCGAAATCATTTTTTCATCAATTGCATTTTTAGCACCACTTCCTGCATCCATGTACATTAATTGTAAGCCTAACATTTCGCCAGCCATAGCTGTACAAGCAGCTATATCGGGCTTGTTGGCAGGTATAGGTGTGGTATTGCTAATATATGATACGGTGGTTTGTGTACCACCATCTACTAAAATATAGCCAGTAGGTAATATTTCTAAACTGCTTGTTTTTAAATATGGGGCTGCTAATACATGCTGTCCAATCAGCATTTCAGCATTTCTGCCACTAATTAATGAAAGAAAAAAAATAGCATCAGCTTTATTATTTATTTGCATTACGCTGCCCGGAAATAATATAGTAGGGATAGCGCAATTACTTTTAATAATGGTTAAACACTCATCAAGGCTATCTTTGGTAAGCAAACTGCCACCTACAAATAAGTAGTCGGTTTTTGATGTAACAGCTACATCAATAGTTTGTTGTAATGCATTGTTGTCAAGCTTATCAGGATCAATAAGCAATGCAAATTGCTTTTGATGATTAGCCCTTGCCAATTTAAATTGATGTAATACTGTTGCTTGCATTTAGTACAAAGATAATTTTTTTTTCATCACGAAGTCATTCATTACATAACCATTTCCAATATCAAAATCGGCAACCGATTCAATCACAAATCCATTTTTGAAATAAAAATTAATGGCATTAAAATTTTGTCGATTTACAGTAAGGCTAAAATTTTCGGCATCAATATATTCCTGTTCAATTTTATTCAATAATAGTTTGCCTAAACCTTTGCGGTGTTGTGTAGTATCAACATATAATTTATTAATAAAATAATGATGTTCTTCTTTTTTGCTTACTGCAATAAATCCTGTTGCATAATTATCAATAGATAAAATAGTAAACTGCTGCCCTTCATTCATTTGCTGTAAAAGGCTTTCGGCCGAATACATTTTGTTTAGCATATAGTCAATCTGCTCAATAGTAATAATTGATGGATAATGTTTACGCCATATTTTATCAGCTAATTGCTGTATCATAGCAATATGCGATTCGGTACAAGGTATAAATTCAATTTGCATTATTCGCTTACATATAAATCGGTAGATGCATTGTAGTTGGCATCAACTGATGATGATGAAATAATAAATCCAGTATTGCCATTTACATCTTTGCCCACCGAAGCATCATATCCGGTTGAAAACATCCACACATTTCCCAAGGGCAATTGGTTAAAAGTAGCTTCGCCATTAGCATTGGTGGTGGTGGTATAATCATATACTGAAGTATTGCTGCCAGGGTATTTGTCGGCAGCCAATTTTATATACACTTTTAAATTGGGTAGCGCATAAGCATGATGTAATACATGAATGGTAAGTGTTACTTTTCCTTTTACATCTGTTATAGCCACTTTGGTGCTTACACTTCTTTTTTTGCAACTTGATGAAAGTAAAAAAGTAGCAATAAAAATGGCGAATATGTAAATAAATATTCTCACTGAATTTGAATTAATAGCTGTCCTTTTTCAACCGTATCTTTTATATTTATTTTGATAGATTTTATTATGCCATCACCAGCAGCTTTTAAAATATTTTCCATTTTCATGGCTTCTAATATCAGCAAACTATCACCTTTTTTAATGGCTTGTCCTTCGGTTACATTTATCTTCAACACCAAGCCTGGCATAGGTGCTTTAAGATCGTTAGCTTTTTTAGTAGCGGCATCACCCATGCCCATTTGTTGCAATAAAATATCAAATCTATCTTTTACACTTACACTATAAATATTATTATTTACTCGTATGGTTAGTATTTTTTCTTCGGTATTTATGCTAACAATTTCAGCATTATACGATTTATTATTTTGTAAAATATTAAAGGTGTTATAGCCTGTTTTTTGCAAATCAATATTTGCATTTTCATTATTTAAAAAAGGTTCGCCTTCATTAAAATGAATTTGAATAGGCGTTTGTTCGTTTACACTTACTTTATACATGAGTTATTTTTTTGTGCATGGTAAAGGTAAATATAGATTTTGAATATTGAAGTCTTTCAATTGAATCTACTTTTTGTAGGGTTTATATACCATTTGATGTGCAACAAAAATAAAAAGATTGCAGCACTTTATTGATTGTTTTAGGAAGCTATTTTAACACTGTCTTTGTATAAAGTATCTGGGCAAAAATCAATTTCATTTTGCCAGTTTAAAGTGCCATAGCTATCTAATGTAACCGATTTAAAATAAGTAATATCGGCTAACTTGCCAAGTAAGTTTGGGGAAGTAATTTTGTATTTATTGATTAATTTTTCAAAATCAATTTCTCTCGTTTCTGCATGGTCAAATACACAAATTATTTTGTAAGGCTTTACCTCATTTATGGCTGTAATACAATGCAACATAATTACTATTTTAATGGTTCAATTTTTTTCCAATTCGGATTATCCATGTTTAAATTATTGAAATTTAGTAACAGTTCATCTTCATGTATAATTGCCCAAGCTTGCACCAATTTAAGTTGAGTTGGCGGTAAATATCCTTCAACAACTTCTTTGCTAGAAATATCTATAACTGCTTTATTTGAGCCATACTCAGCATGAAAATGTGGAGGTGCATGGTCTAAAAAAAACATCTTAATGATGATTCCAAAAAATCTACTTATTTCGGGCATGTACAAATGTATAGTTATTTTTTCGATTCTGAAAAATCAAT
>JBEEMV010000233.1:0-15842 GCA_041192505.1 Bacteroidota bacterium | reverse complement strand
CAACGTTTAATCAATATATATTGTTTATATATCAAAGGATTTTAGTTATTAAAAATGAGAAGAAAAAGGCAATCAACCCTTCCCGAATACGGAAGGGTTTTTTGTTTTTATACATTTCTGTAAATTATCAGCTTGCTTCTTTCTAAAAAACTTTACTTTTGGTTTTCAAAAAAACATTTATTGAATTGATGAAACCCACTATTGAAGTTTGTTTATCGCCTAGTCTATTACCCACTTATTCGCTTGACAATAAAATTGCTGTGGTGATTGATGTACTTAGGGCTACCAGCACTATTTGCACAGTATTGCAGTATGGAGCAAATAAAATTATACCTGTTTCAACAGTTGAAGAATGTTTAACGTATAAAAATACTGATTATTTATTAGCTGCCGAAAGGGATGCAAAATTGCCCGAAGGTTTTGTGTATGGCAATTCGCCAAAGCAATATATGACTGATAGCATAAGGGATAAAACTTTAGTGCTTACTACTACCAATGGCACCAAAATGCTTAATATGTGTTTGGCTGCCGAACAAATTGTGATTGGGGCATTTGTAAATATGGATGCTTTGGCCAACTATTTATTGCAACAAAATAAGCCTGTGATAATGGCTTGTAGTGCTTGGAAGGATAAAGTGAACATGGAAGACAGTATTATGGCTGGCGGCATTGTACATAGGCTAAAAAATGATTTTACGATGGCTTGCGATTCATCAAAAATGATGGAACAAATATATGCTATGGCTAAAAATAATATATATGAATATCATCGCCAAGCCAACCATTTTGGTAGGTTGATGAATCTGGGCGCTGCTGATGATTTACGGTATTGCTTAACTGAAAATGAAACAGCTGTTGTGCCAATACTTAAAAACAATGCAATAGTAAATTTTAATTTACTTTAAAATTTTGTGCTGCTGTAATAGGATTAAGTGCATTGATATTAAACACAAATGTTATTCTATTACCCCATTGTTTAAATTTAGATTGGCTGCCATAAACAGATTTTATATTGTCTCTAAAATCTTGCGAAGCAAATAAAGGAAAATTGATTTGTAAATTTTCTGCTACTCGGAGTATTATTCCACCATCATATTGAATTTTATCGTACTCGTATTTATAAGGTTGCTTAAGTCCATACATTCCAAAATCGGCATAGATGCTAAGCGGTAGGCTGATGGGCAAATCGAAAGTGAAATTTAAACTGCCTAATATTGAATTAGAATAACCAATATATTTTTGATGCCAAGTTAACTGCCTAAAGCCGCCTTCTTGCATATAAATTTGTTTTGCCCAAATGCCATTCGATTCGTTTCTACCCATATACATATTGTTGTACAAATAATCATCAAAGCCTGTAAAGCCACTCATTTTTAATTTAAAACCAAATGATGGATTAGCATCGCTAACTATACCACCAAAACCACGAACTCGAAAATATTTATTTTTTTTATACATCAATCCTGTTTCGAAAGTGGCTGTAATTTTAAAATCGTTTTTATTATTTTGTATTTGCCCAGTAAATTTTTGTGGCGAAATTTTATCGTTGTTTACATATTCATAAGTAGCTAAATAAAATTTTTGGGTGGCTTGTTTCGAAAAATTATCTATTGTAAAATCAGTAGTAGAGCCTGTTCTGATGATACTACTTTCTAAAATTATTTTTTCTGAAACGCCATCAAAAGGGTGTTTGTTTTTAAAATGCATTTCAACAAACGGACGAATACGAACATATTTTTGTTCAACACCAAAATCCATATCAAAAGCATTAGCACCCACACCAGCTTGAACATGATTGATGAATGATTTATTTACGTTCCAATGCCTAACCACTTTGCCTGTAAAAGCTAAATCTGTATGCTTCAATCCTATCATAGGTAATAGTTGATACGTCCATTTATTGCCTGGCATAAATGCATTACCAAAAATTAAACCCGGCATTAGCCCATTGTAATAATTATAGCCAATCATTGGCACTATCGAAAGTTGATTTCGAGTTGGCATTTTTAAAAAGCCTGTACTACCAATTTTTAAAGGTTCAATTTTTCTAAAATTGCCTGCTATTTTACTGCTATTATTTTGACGATTTAATTCAGGAATAATATGCTGTGCATCAATCACTAATTTCGAATATTTTCCTACTGGAAATAATACATCCATTTCGCCCAAAAAGCCACCATAATTTATGGTTGAGATAATCGTATCATTGCGTAAAGCGCTTATAGAATAAGGCGTACGAACATTGCTTTCGTTTTTAACCGTTACTTTATAAAATTCATCAGTACCAATTTTTTCGGTTTTTCGGTTGATATTTTTTAATCGTAAATCAAACTTTTTTGTGCTGTTAATGGCATCATTCCAAAACCAATCAATGTTCTGTTTTGTGTTTGCATTAAATATGGCTTTTATATCATCGGGCTGTGGATGTTTGAATTGAAATTGAGCATAATACAAATGCATAATGCTATCAAAAGTTTGTTGCCCAATGGTATTGGCTAAATAATTAAATACCAACGGTGTTTTAGCATATACATCGCCAAAATAATTTAAGCTAGAGTATTCTATGGCTGGCAATTCGCAGGGTTGGTCTTCATTTTTCCAAGCACTAAATGCATAACCCAAATAGCTCATCGTGTTACCATTTTTATCTTTTACACCACCCAACGAAATTGAAATACCTTTCGATTTTTTTACACTAGGTTTTTGTGGTGCAGCAATTTCTTTCGAATATCTATTTTCATAATACGAATTGATGCCTTCATCCATCCATGGATGCATTCGTTCGTTACTTCCTAAAACGCCCTGAAACCAGTTGTGTCCCACTTCGTGAACTATTACAGTTTCTAACATTGCCGATGATTGTACTTTGCCAATTACGGTAATCATCGGGTATTCCATACCACCACCAGCTTCTAATTTTCCTTCTACAGCTGTTACATTATTGTAAGGATATTCGCCAATCCATTTGCTATAATTTTCAACCGCATGATTAATGTATGGCAATGCATTTTTCCAATATCTGCCACCACGGGGCGTAAACAGCAGCCAAGTATTTACCGTTCTGCCACTTTGTAAAGTAACATTGCCTTTTAATACCAAATAACGCTTATCAGCAAACCATGCAAAATCGTGTACATGATTGGCTGTATAATGCAATGTTTTAGTGGTATCATTCGATTTTGGAAATTTTTTATCAAACGCAAAACCATCCATAGTAGCCGTTTGTGCAGCCAATGTATCTAAAAATATTTTTTCATCTTCGTTTTGCAAATCGCCTGTAGCACCTACCACATAATTTTTTGGCAATGTAATTTTTACATCAAACGAACCATACTCACTATAAAATTCGCCTTGGTCTAAATAAGGCATTTCATTCCAACCATTTTTATCATACACGGCTGGCTTAGGAAACCATTGCGAAATTTGATATTGCTGCCCGTCATGCCCTAATCTTGAAAATGTTTTTGGTATTTTAACTCGGAATGGTGTAGTAATAATAACAGATTGATTAGGCTGCAATGGCTTATCTAACAATAGTTTGCCAATATCAATGGTATCATCAATTAATACAAATCTACCTGGTTTACCATCTACCATAAAATTAAAATTATCAATAAAACCACGGTCTTCTTCATTGGCAAAATAAAAATCGGTTGTACCCATATTTACTTGTTGTTTTGCAAATTCGGTAGTATTATCTCGGTAAGCATTAGGCCATAAATGAAAATAAATATAAGGCAATGCATTAGGCGAATGATTGGTGTATCGTATCTCGATATTGCCTTTTAAAAAATGATTTACATCATCAAGCTTTACATCAATTTTATAATGAACATCTTGCTGCCAATAGTTTTGAGCCGATACTATATTTGAAAAAGAAAAAACAACAAGCAGAAGTATGAAAATTCTTTTCATGATTGAATTAGGTTTTGAAATTGAAATATTTTCAAACTGAAAGATAAACTGATTTTGTTTAGCACTACAAATTCGTTAAAAATATTATTTAAACATAGAATTGGGAATTGCAATTCATAGCTTGTATTTTTTAGCTAACAATATTTTAGTATCACTACTTTTGCAATTATGAATCAAGTAAGCATACCAAAAGGAACTCGTGATTTTTCGCCCGAAACGGTTAGAAAAAGAAATTATATTATCAATACCATTCGCCAACAGTTTGAACTATGTGGCTTTCAGCCATTAGAAACACCTGCTATGGAAAATATTGAAACCCTTACAGGCAAGTATGGTGATGAGGGCGATAAGCTAATGTTTAAGGTTTTGAATAATGGCGAAATTTTTGAAAAAGCACAAGCAGCTACCACCAATAAAGAATTGATAAATGCAGTTTCGGAAAAAGCATTACGCTACGATTTAACTATTCCATTTGCACGATATGTGGCAATGAACAGAGGCACAATTACATTTCCGTTTAAGCGCTATCAAATACAACCTGTATGGAGAGCCGATAGACCGCAGAAAGGACGCTTCAGAGAGTTTTATCAATGCGATGCTGATGTGGTAGGCAGCAATAGTTTGTTGAACGAAGTAGAGCTATTAAATATTTATGCTGAAGTATTTAAAGCATTGGGTGTTGAGGTTGAATTAAGAATTAACAACCGAAAAATATTGGCTGGATTAGCTGAATGGATGGGCATTGCAGAACGATTAACCGATTTAACCATCGGCATTGATAAGCTGGATAAAATAGGTTTAGATGGTGTAAAAACAGAATTAGCAAAAAATAATTTTACCGAAAATCAGATTGAAAAAGTAGAATCATTTTTACAAATTAATGGCGATAATGCAAGTATTATTTCAGCTTTAAAAAATATTTTTGTTGATATTGAAATAGCAAAAAAAGGCATTGAAGAATTAGAAGAAGTGTTAAGCAAATCTGCAATTTGTAATCTGCAATCTGCAATTACAATTGATACCACTTTAGCCCGTGGATTGAATTATTATACTGGAATTATTATTGAAGTAAAAGCTAAAAATGTGCAAATGGGTAGCATTGGCGGCGGCGGCAGATACGATGATTTAACAGGCATTTTTGGATTGCCAAATGTAAGCGGTGTAGGCATTTCATTTGGGTTAGATAGAATTTATGAAGTGATGGAAGAATTGAAATTATTCCCTGCCGATTTGCAAAATTCAACACAAGTTTTGTTCATCAATTTTGGTGCTGAAGCCGAATTGTTTTCTTTATCCTTATTACAAAAAGTAAGACAACAAAATATTTCTGCCGAGCTGTATCCATCAGCCGAAAAAATTAAAAAGCAAATGGAATACGCCAACAAAAAACAAATAAAATTTGTAGTATTAATTGGCGATGAAGAAATGAAAACAGGAAAATTTGCTGTAAAAAATATGCTTAGCGGCGAACAAAAAGTTTGTGATGAGGGGGAGATGATGGAAGTGGTGAAAGGTGAATAAAATATTAGGTTGTTTTACAATCGGAGATTGTGTTCAGTTAAAGCATACGCTTGTCAAATACAAACTACGATAATTGTGAATGATTCTTTACATTTAAAATTATTTTGGAAGTAGATTGTTATATTAATTCTAAATTAGATAATCTAAAATACATTGCGGTTGAACTAACATCAAATTTTTTTGAAAGTGCTTTTATTGTTTCTTCACTTCCTAAATCAAATTCGATTTTCTTCACTTCATTTCTCAACAAATCTTCAGGCATTAAAAGCATAGCCGCAAATGAATTTGCTTCTTCTTCGATTCTCTGTTTATAGGGAGTTTCTTTTGAGTTTGGGCTTCTATAAACTTTAAAATGAGAATCTACAAATAGATTCCCATCTTCTTTGTGGAGTTCATAATGACCCAATTCATGAGCAACAGTAAATCTTCTTCTTACTCTTGATTCAAAAATATTAACACCAATAACAGATTTTCCATTTTCAATTGACAATAAGCCAGAAACATCATCATCAAATTTATAAGGCTTTATTAATATGCCTTTTGCCTTTGCAATATTTTCAACATTTATTGGCAAATCATTTTCTGAAATGTTATTCAGAAGAGTGGCAACGGACTCTTTAATTTTCTTTAAATTCATAATAAAAAATTATACAATTAAATACTAGCCAAAAAACTATTTACAGAATTTAGTGATTCTTTCTTTAGTGTATCAGCAGAAATTATTCCATTAACCTTTATTTTTTTTATCTCATTAGATAACCCAATCTTGGAAATTGGCAGTAATTCATGTATATTGACCTTTAATAAATCTGCAATTAAAAAAATCTGATGAATAGAAGGACGGTGTCTCCCCTTTTCCAAATTAATTATTGACATCCTTGTTAGTCCAAGATAATTCGCAAGAGCTTCCTGAGAAACGCCTTGTTTTTCCCTAAGCTCTTTAATAATTGAACCAATTTCTTGATAAAATTTATCGATGTTTAGAAGCATAATTAAATAATAAGTAAACTTTTGATGCCGCAAAGGTAATACAATTTTGTTTTAAAACAAAATGTAAAGTTTTATAAAAATTTGATGTAAAATATTTTTTTTATTCAAAAATCAATTCTACTTTTACAACGTTCAAATAAATAAAAAAAACCAAGCAGAAAAACTACTTGGCTTTGTTTTAAAAGTAAGTAAAAAGGTTAGCGCCCTAATTAAATACCTTTGGTCTCGTAAATCAAAAGTACACATTTCTTCTAAAACAACAAGCCTAAAGAGAAATTATTATTTTCTCTGTTATTCTTCATGGTTTAAATCAATTTAAATACAAAAAGGCTTTTAAAAAATTATTGGCATCAAATCTTAATGGATATATCCATATAAGACTTGTTCGTGTATACACGAATAATCAAAATAATCAAAATAATTTAAAATTTATTAAAAATGAGTAAAAATATACACTCAAATCAAGAGCATGAACAAAACAAACATGTTCTTCACTTTACCATAAATGGTAAAAGCTATGCATTGCACCATGAATACATAACAGGTGCTGAAATTAAACAATTAGCAAGCATTCCGGTTGAGGATGATTTATTTCTTGCGGTTAAAAAACCTTGGGAAGATGAGCTGATTTCAGACGAGACAAAAGTAAACCTTGCACGTCCTGAAGCAGAACACTTTTATTCAAAGGAGAAAAACTGTGAGATTATTCTCGTTGTCAATGGAAAACAAAAGTCATGGAAAGAAAAAACCATTTCTTTTGAGCAAGTTGTTGTTTTAGCATTCGAAAGTTATGATAGTAATCCTAACAAGGTTTACACCGTTACTTACGCTAATGGACCTCAACAAAACCCAGAAGGCTCAATGATTAGAGGGGCAGTAGTATTTGTTAAAAATAAAATGGTGTTCAATGTATCAGCATCCGATAAGTCTTAGTAAAGATTTGAAACAACTCAGAGATGAGGGGTATCAAATCGAGGTAAAAGGTGGACATTTAATTGTCCACCAAATACCTTATGTAAATAGTAATCGTGAAATAAAATATGGTAAACTAATTTCTACACTTACCATGAATAATAATATTACGATTACTCCAGACAACCATGTTATCCAATTCATGGGGGAACATCCTTGTAATGCAGATGGTAGTATTATTACTGCAATTCAGCATAGTTCAATGAATCAACCTCTATGTGATGGATTAGTTATGAACTTCTCTTTTTCTAATAAACCAGTAAATGGTTATCCGAATTATTACGAAAAAGTGAAAAGGTATGCAGAGATTATTTCTTCACAAGCTAAAGCAATTGACCCAACTGTTACTGCAATGAGTTTTAATATAGTTGAAGACATAGAAGAAGATTCTGTTTTCAATTATATCGATACAAATGCAAGCAGAGCTAATATTGATTTTATCAATTCAAAGTTTAAAGGACAGAAGATTGGTATAATTGGATTAGGGGGAACGGGAGCTTACATTTTAGACTTTGTTGCTAAAACGCCAGTTGCAGAAATACACTTGTTTGATGGAGATGTATTATTACAACATAATGCCTTTCGTTCGCCTGGTGCAGCTTCTGTTGAAGAACTAAAAGAGCAGCATAAAAAAGTTGACTATTATGCTTCAAAATATTCAAACATGCATAAGGGAATAAAGCCTTTCGCAGTTTATATAACTGAAGAAAATATCGATTTATTAAATGGGTTTTCCTATGTTTTTATTTGTATTGATAGCAATAGAGCCAAAGGGGCAATTCTATCACAATTAAAGAAACTTAGAATAACATTTATTGATGTTGGTCTTGGTGTAAATATTGGTGAAGAAAACCTTGTTGGTATTCTAAGGGTAACTGTTGGCACAGCATTAAAATATGACCATATTCCAATTAGAATTGGTTCAGAAGATATTGCTGACAATGAATATACAACTAATATTCAGATTGCCGATTTGAATGCTCTAAATGCTTTAATGGCTGTAATAAAATGGAAAAAGCTGAGTGGATTCTATCATGATGCAATTGAAGAACATCATTCTACATTTACCATAAACACATCTAAAATCAATAGCGATGACCTTGCAGCATAAATTTGTTGAGTTCATTCCTGATGATTTAGAACAAGGGGTTTTATACATTACTATGGAATATTGTACTGCAATTCACAAATGTGTTTGCGGTTGTGGCAATGAAGTAGTAACACCATTTACTCCAACTGATTGGGAACTTACTTTTAATGGCAAAAGTGTTTCACTTAGTCCATCAATTGGCAACTGGAACTTTGAATGTAAATCTCATTATTGGATAATCAATAACGAAGTCAAATATTCAAGTAAATGGAGCGATTGGAGAATTAAGGATTCAAGAAAAACTGATGCTAAAAGGAAGGATAAGTATTTCAAAAAGAAATTTTTTTCTTAGTTGGTTTATGTAAAAAAAGGCGATGAAATTTCATCGCCTTTTTTATTTGTGCAGGCAAGGGATTCGAACCCTACAAACCCTAACTATTAAAATTTTGGTACATTCCTTTCAATTTAGTATATCGCAGAACCTGCCGTTTGAATTTGCCTGCATGCCTATATACTGTAATACTAGTTTCATTAAACTTTGCAACATTATACCAATACAAATGTGCAAACTAATTTTTGTTATCATTTCTTTCATAATCTTATTTTTTTTGTTTAAAAATATTTCTGACAAGTAAATTGTACAAATTTCAAGTAAATGTAGTTGTTCCAAAACTTCAATAATTAAAAGAACTTTATGAAAAATTTCTCCACCTATACAAATATACTAATTTATTTATTAAAAGTCAAGCTTTTACTTATGATAAATAAAAAATCACAGCCTTGTTTTTATAATTAATATATTTTGTATTCGACAAGCGTAAGTCTCCCTACTACGCTTTAGCTGAAAGCAATCCCTGACTGCAAATCACTAAAACTTCCTCACCGCTGCTACCGTTTTTTCAATATCATTTTCGGTAAGCGAATTACTAAAAAACCAACTTTCGTAAGCAGATGGTGGTAAGTAAATACCACACGAAAGCATGTGATGAAAAAATTTATTAAACAATGCAATATCGCATTTAGCAGCCGTTTCAAAATCAATTACTTTATGTTCGCCAAAATGAACGCTAATCATACTTCCCATGTGATTGATAGTATGCGCAATTCCTTTTTCATGTAATGCTTCATGCAATTTTGTTTTTAATAAATTGCCTTTGCTTTCTAAATTTTTATAAATAGATGGATTATTTTTTAAGATAGAAAGTGTAGTGTATCCAGCCGTTACAGCAATAGGGTTGCCGCTTAATGTACCAGCTTGATATACATTTCCTAACGGTGCAATGTGTTGCATAATATCTTTTCTGCCACCAAATGCACCTACGGGCATACCGCCGCCAATCACTTTTCCGTAGGTTACTAAATCGGCTTCAACGCCCAATTTTTCTTGTGCTCCGCCTGGTGCTAATCTAAATCCTGTCATCACTTCATCAAAAATTAATAAGGCTTCATGCTCATTGCAAATTTTGCGTAAGCCTTCTATATAGCCATCTTCGGGCAATATACAGCCCATGTTGCCAGCCACAGGTTCAATAATTATGGCTGCTATTTGATTATAATTTTCTTCAAATAATTGTTCTACAGCTGCTAAATTATTGTATGGTGCCGTTAATGTATCAGCCGCTACACCACCTGTAATACCGGGTACAGTTTGAATATTTAATGTTGCCATACCGCTACCAGCTTTTACTAAAAATGCATCCGCATGACCATGATAACAACCTTCGAATTTGATGAATTTATTTTTCTTAGTAAATCCTCTTGCCAATCGCAAAGCGCTCATACAGGCTTCTGTGCCGCTGCTTACCAATCGTATTAAATCAACATTAGGCACCATTGATTTTATCAATTCTGCCATTTGAGTTTCTAATTCTGTTGGTGCTCCAAACGAAATAGCTTGCTTAGCTTTTTGCGCCATGGCTTCTACCACATCTGGGTGGCAATGACCTAAAATCATTGGCCCCCACGAGTTAATATAATCTACATACACATTATCATCAACATCGGTTAAATATGCGCCCACAGCCGATTTCATAAACAATGGTGTGCCACCTACACTTTTAAATGCACGTACAGGTGAGTTTACTCCACCCGGAATACTTTGCTGTGCGGCACTAAATAATTGCTGACTTTTGGTTGTGTTGTACATAAAATTATTATTTGATAAGGGCAAATGTAGTTACTATTTTTTCCATTTATTAATAGCCCATTTTTGTAATCTGTTGTTGTATTTATTAATTACTAAAACATCTTTTTTTACAGCACCAAAAGTGCTAAAAAATTTATCGATAGATGGAATTGTGCTGCCACAAAAATCAAATTCTTTGCCCTGTAATGAGGCAAACTGGATGGCTTTCCAAAGCAGTAAATTCATGGCTCCTGTGGTTTTGTGTTCGGTTGCAAGCCCTCCTGTAAGATAGTAACAGCAATCGTTGTCATATACCATCAGCATAGCTGCACACGGTTGTTGCAATTCATTTTTAGCTACCCATATTTTACAACAATTGTGTTGTATACAAGCTTCAACAATTGCCTGTAATTGGTCAAATGAAAAAGGTAATGGTTTATTTTGGCGCTGAAATACTTGTTGCGAAATGTTGAATAAAATTTCAATGTTTTTTGTTTCTTCTATCGATAAATTTTCTTCCGATTTTTTTATTTGTCGTTTTAAGCTGGGTTTAAAATTTTGATAAATCTCTTCTAAACTCTTTAATGGCAATACTCTTGTGTGCTTGTAACTAATTTCAAATTTATATTTCTGTAATAATTTAATTTCGTGTTCGGTAAAGTTTTTCCAATATAATTCTACAAAATTAAATTTGCTTACTGCTTCAATAATTGTTTCGTTAATATTAATTGCTGGTTGATATGGCGTTAAAATGCTTGGTATTGCAGCATTTTGAAACAATTTTTGTTTGGTATGAAATGCAAAAGCACTCTCCTTATTTTCAAAAAACAAACATTGCCAATTTTCATTTCCACAACTTGCATCCAGCCACCACGGCTTTGCAAAAACAGAAATTTGTTGTTCGGAAAATGAAATATAGCGTTGCTTTTCGGTCATTAATCTTCTAATTCAATAAAATCTATTTTGCCCAAACCCTTACGAACCAATTGTATTTTAGGCTGTGTACAATCTAAAACGGTTGATGCCATTTTGCCACCAACACCGCCATCAATCATTAAATCTACATGGTGTTCGTGTTGCTGATAAATTTCTTCGGGGTCGGTAAAATAATCTAATACCACATCAGTATTATGCAATGATGTGGAAAGAATAGGCTGCCCATGTTCTGTAATTATTTGTCTACAAATTTCATTATCAGGAATACGAATACCAATTTGTTTTCTTTTGTTCAACAATATTTTTGGTGTGTTTTTTCCTGCATTTAAAATGAAAGTATAAGGCCCAGGCAAACATTGTTTCATCAATCTAAAAAGTTGATTATCTATTGATGTTACATAATCTGATACTTGTGAAATATCAGCACAAATTAAAGTAAGCAACAAGTTTTTACCTGGCTGTACTTGTTTTATTTTATAAATTTTTTCTAACGCTTTATGATTGCCAATGCTACACCCCAAGCCATACACGGTATCAGTAGGATAAATAATAATACCATCTTGCTGTAAGCATTCGGTTACCATTTTTATCTTTCTAATCTCGGGGTTTTCAGGATGAATTTGTAAATACATAATTTTATTTCTATGTGGTTAAATTGTATTTATTTTTTCTGCGAATAAAATTTATCTCTAAACTCTGTCCACTGCTTTGTTTTATAAGCATCATCGCCATAATAATGCAATACTTGATTTAACATTTTAGGTACTAAAAATCGTTGCACTACATCTAATCTTTTCATGCTTTCATCTAACACAACTAATGATGGCAATACCAACGAGCCGCCTGTAAGCGTTGGTGCCAGCTCGTGTACGGGCATACTGCCATTTGTTTCTTTATACAAATAAGTATAATTTAAAAACCGAATGGAATCTTTTTGTTGTGCATTAAAATCAATATAATAATAATTTTTGTTGATGTAATCGGCAATCAAAGTATCGGTAAGTACAGCTTTATTCATGGTTCTACATGAATTGCACCATTCTGTATTAATATTTATCAGCCATTTTCGGGGTGCTGTTTTCGATAGTTTTTCGGCTTCGGCAAAAGTGTATTTTTTTAATGGAAATTTTTTATTTAGCTTAGTTGTATCAATAAATGCCTTTTGAAAATATTCGTTAAAATCTTCATACGGACAATTCATGTATACCATTTCAACAAAAAATAAAAGTACGGGTTCAATTTGTTTTTCATCTAAATAACCAGGTATTGGTGCTTGATTTTTTAAATCGTTAAACATAAAAACGGTAGTAGGATAACTTTGCCTATTACCCAATAATTGAATTGCTAAATCGTGTATTGGTCGGGGTCCTGTGCCATGATTTACGTACATCGAATCTTTAAAATAAATGGTATCTTTTGTTTCGGCATTATACTTTACAGCATAAAAATAATTGTTGATGTACTCGGCAATGGCAGGATTGCTATAAGTTGTTTTCATCATGTGTTTGCACCAGCCACACCAATCGGTATATACATCAATCAAAAATGGTTTCGGCACTTTTTTATTTGCTTCAAATGCAGTTTTAAAATCTATCCATTTTACTAATGATGGTGGTTCGGCGGCTTTACTATCGGGATGAGCTTGCGCAAAAACACGATTAATTTGTAAGCCCGAAAAAAATAATAATATCAGAATAAAAAATCGAATCATAGTTTTTAAAAATTAGTAAACGAAGGTAAGATATTTTTTGTGAGATGCCTATAAGTGCTGTTAATCCAGATACTTTGGCATCAATTGTTCTTCAACTAATTTATGAAAAGTATATGGTTTTTGTTTGCGCCATTCAATCATTTCTTCTTCTTCGTTAAACAAAATATAATTTTTAATACCAGCTTTTTGTTGTTCAATTTGCACATGGTTTCTAAAATTGATACCTGCAATCCAGCCACCATTATCTTTTACATCTTCATACCATTCTTCATAATAACAATCATCGCTGTAATGAAAATTCAAAACATTTTCGCCAATCAACACAAATTTGTAAATACCATTATTGATAAATGCATCAATAATATCACGTTTTAAAAACATGATATCGTTGCCAATACAATCGTTCCATTCGCCCATAAATTCCATAATGGCAAAATTTTTATCATAATCTACAAATAATACTTTCATGTATAAAGTGCTGGAGCCAAAACCATCCCATTGTGGATGAATAAAATAATTATAGATGGCATTATGGTATTGAAACTCGTTATGAGCTTTACCATAAAATGGACTCTGTTCGTCGTCTTCGGCGCTGTAAATATCTAACCAGTTATAAAAAGGTTCAATGTTGTGCATAAAAAAATGATGGTGCAAAAGTAAGGATTGATTTTAAAAGCCAAAATGAATTGTTTTTAAACTCGACATACATTCACACTAAACCTTTGTACTTTTGCCATTCAAAATTCGATTTGATTATGAGCGATAATGATGTAGCAAAATCAACTACAAGAACAAAAAAACCAGATTGGTTAAGAGTAAAATTACCCATTGGTAAAAATTATTTGCATGTACGTGGCTTAGTAGATACGTATAAATTACACACTATTTGCGAAAGCGGAAACTGCCCAAACATGGGCGAATGCTGGGGTGCAGGCACAGCCACTTTTATGATATTGGGTAATATATGTACCCGTAGTTGTGGTTTTTGTAATGTACTTACTGGTCGACCAACCGAATTGGATTGGGACGAACCAAAACGAGTAGCCGAAGCTATCCATTTAATGAAAGTAAAACATGCTGTGCTTACTTCAGTAAACCGTGATGAATTGAAAGATGGTGGCGCTAGCATTTGGGCTGCTACCATTAATGAAGTACGAAAATTAAATCCTGAAACAACTTTAGAAACTTTAATTCCAGATTTTATGGGCAAACATGAAAGCTTGGATTTAGTGATAGAAGCTCATCCCGAAGTAGTTTCGCATAATATTGAAACTGTAGAACGATTAACAAAACAAGTAAGAATTCAAGCCAAATATCAACGCAGTTTAGAAGTAATTCAATATTTGAAAAATGGCGGCATGCGTACCAAATCGGGCTTGATGCTGGGTTTGGGCGAAATGAAAGAAGAGGTTTTGCAAACCATTAAAGATTTAAAGGCGCATGGTTGCGATGTGTTAACCATTGGGCAATATTTACAACCAACGCCCAATCACTTGGCTGTGGCCGAATACGTGCATCCAACAATATTTGCTGAATACAAAAGCTATGCTTTGTCTATCGGGTTTAGATGTGTAGAAAGTGGACCATTGGTTCGTTCATCTTACCATTCAGAAAAACATTTGGTTGATGAAGTGTGAGAACAAAAGAGTTATTAGTTACTTGTGATTAGTTGTTAGAAATATAAGTAAATTGTATTTGTGTTTTTACAAACGTTCAACAAAACAAAAAAATAAAAATCCAAGGTTTGTGTATTCGCAAACATTCAACAAAACAAAAAATAAAAATCCAAGGTTTGTGTCTCCACAAACATTTATCAAAATAAAAAAAATGAAACCATTTATAAAAAGAGAAAAGCCAGTTTACGATAATCTGTTATACGGTCGTCATCCTATCATCGAAGCCTTTGATGCTGGTAGAACATTGGATGTAATTTACACTCAAAAAGATTTGAAAAGTGAGATATTGGATGAAATACGCTTAAAGGCAAAAGAACATAATGTGCCTATAAAAGCTGTACCAAAAGAGAAGTTAGATTATTTAACTTATCGTGCTAATCATCAAGGCGTAGCGGCTTTTATTTCAGAAATAAAATATGCTGAAAAAGAAGAAATTTTAGAACAAGTATTGGCAAAAGGCAAAACACCTTTGTTTCTTATTTTAGATAGCATTACTGATGTTAGAAATTTTGGTGCTATAGCTCGAACTGCTTTAGGTACAGGCGTTCAGGCTATTATTATTCCAAAACGAAATAGTGCCCAAGTAAATTCGGATGCTATGAAAACCAGTGCAGGCGCATTAAATAAATTGCCTGTTTGCCGTGAAGACGATTTGGTACAAACCATTAAATGGTGCAAAGCACAAGGCATGCAAGTATTGGTAAGCGATTTAAAAGCTACCAAAAAAGTAAGTGAATTAGATTATACAAAACCAACTGTAATTGTGGTGGGCGAAGAAGCCGAAGGTGTAAACCGATTAATTATTAATAGAGCTGATGAAACCTTTATCATTCCTATTCTTCCAGCCATGGATTCGTATAATGTAAGTGTGGCTACAGGCATTATTTTGTATGAAGCCATGAAAAG
>JBEEMV010000232.1:0-30169 GCA_041192505.1 Bacteroidota bacterium | reverse complement strand
ATATTTTTCTCTTAGTTTAATATTCACAAACTTAAAATAATCGGCAATATGAAGTTGTTGTGATATTTTACCATTAATAAGCCTGTATGATTCATCCGAAAATTCGATAATTTGACTTTCGCTATTATATGCCCAAGTTCCTGTTTTTAATATATGATGAGCATCTTTCAATCGCTTATCATTTTCTATCATTCGTAATTCCTGTAATTTTTTTTCTGTAATATCTCTAAACGTACCAAAAATTTTAGTTTGATTTTCTTCTAAAGGCTTGCTAACAAATTCAACATATTTAATATTTCCTTTTTGAGAAACAAATTTTCTATCTACATGCACTGCATCTACTTTGGTAGTTAGTTTTGAATAGTTTTCTAACGATATTCCTTTTTCTTCATCATCTACATGAGCAAAATATTGTTCAAATGAATTAAAGTCAATTGCTATATCATATTCTAATATTTCGCTTAATTCTTTTGAATAAAAATGGCTTTTTTTAGCTAAATCAAATTCCCAAGAACCCATTTTTAAAAGCTTTAAAGCCTCTGTAAGTTTGGCTTCGGTGCTTATATGCTTCGCTTCTTCTTCCTTCCGTTTTGTAATATCTCTAAATGTACCAATTACTTTATTACACAAATCAAAATGATAAATTGGCTTGCCCGTAATTTCAACATATTTACGATTTCCTTTAGGGGTAATAAATGCCCGTTCAATTACGAATGGCGTTCCATTTAAAATATTTTTATGTAAAATTTGTTTCGCCTCGTTTACACTTTCGGGCAGTAATAAATCATAATATTCATCTAAAGAAATCTCGAAACGTTTAGTATCAAATTCAAAAATTTTCGAAAAATCAGAATTTGAATGAATTAGTTTAGTTTGTAAATCTAATTCCCAACAATTCATTTTTAATATACGATGTGCCTCATTCAGCATTTGGCTCATCTCATCCTTATAATTTTCATTATTTTTTTTAGCCGTAATGTTTTCTGAAAAAGTAAGTAAATGTGTGTCAGATATTTTTACAATTTTAGTATTTAACCAATATTCATTGTTATTGTAATCAATTGAATGGTCTATGCTAGTTTGTTTTCCCGATGCTAAAACATTTAATAATTTTTCCGGTAAATCATTCAACATTAAATCGGGAAATGCCTGAAATAAATTAATGTTGGGCAAATGATTATTGAAAATGGAATGGCTAATTGAATAGCTATTAGCAAAGCAAATTTTAAATTGAGGTGATGTATCAAAATTAACTCCATCAGTTCCTAAAACAATTACATATTCTTGTAATTGATTAAGATAAAACTTTAACTCGTCTGAAATTGCTTCAACGGCTAGTTTCATGCAAATGGTTGATACTTTGAGGTTATAAAATTATTTCCACACAATGTTACATCGCCAAAAGCAACAATTAGTAGTTGTTTTTACCTAATTACATACGTAGAAATACTTAGAAATTTATCATGCATACCATTGATGACAATTTGATATTGTTTTTAGTTGCTTTAAAAAAATTATATTTTATCAACTTTAAATTAATTGATAGAACAACATTAGAAGAAAAAAGATGTGCTTACAAAATTACTACTTAGCACTATCGAAACATTAATAACCTTATTTTATAGGTACTACATCCCCTATTATTAGCAGCTTAATTTCGTTAGGAATTGTATTGGCAATTACGATTACCGTTTTTTGAAAATCACCTGGGCGACCATTACTATTATAGGTTACTTTTACTAACCCATCAGTATTGGGGGCAATAGGTTCTTTACTAAATTCGGAAGCTGTACAACCACATGATGTTTCGGCCGATCTAATGATAAGTGGAGATTTGCCAGTGTTTTTAAACTTAAAAACATGTTGTACTACTTCACCTTCCATTATTTTATTGCCAAAATCAAATTCAGTTTCATAAAAATGAATTTTGGGTAACAAACTTGTATCGCCCGAAAATGTTCCATCAGCTTCAATCGGATTGTTTACCAATTCCGAAGCACTTAACAAGCCTTTTCTATCTTCATTTTTTTTATTACCGCATGATGAATTTATTAATACAACAAATACAAACAGAAATAATATTTTAATACTTTTTGATATAGTCATAAACGCAAAATTAATTTAGAATGAACAATTAAAAATTGTAAAGTTTTGTTGAAACGTTAATGTAGGAATTTCATTTTTAAAAATACCAAATACAGCCGAGCCGCTTCCACTCATAGATGCATATAAAGCACCATGCTTATAAAATTCGTTTTTTAGATTCTGTATTTCAGGATGTTTTTCAAAAACAGGTTTTTCAAAATCATTTATCAATTCATTTTTCCATGTTTCAATTGGCTGTTTTAAAATTTCTTTAATAGATTTATTTGGGGTTAAAGGCTTTATTTTGCTATATGCCCAAGCTGTGTTTACATGTATTTTTGGATGAATGACACAAATTTTATAGCCACTCAAATCCAAAGTAAATGGTTCTAAATTTTCGCCTTTTTCGGTTGCAAACGAAATTTTATTTGTAATAAAAAATGCGCAATCACTTCCTAACGAAGATGCAATTTGAAGCATTTCATCGGCATTCATTTTTAATTCAAAATAATTATTTACACTTTTAATAAAAAATACTGCATCAGCCGAGCCGCCGCCCAAACCTGCACCCATAGGTATTACTTTGTGTAAATGGATTTTCAAAAACGGAATATTATAGTTTGATTTTATTAAATGGTAGGCTTTAATAATTAAATTATCATTAGTATTACCTGGAATTGGTAAGCCTGAAGTGCTGAATTGTAAAGCATTTGCAGGAATAAATTCTAATGCATCTTCAACCTTAACAGGTACAAAAACAGATTGGATGTTATGAAAACCATCAGCCCGTTTGCTAATAATGTTCAAACCAAAGTTTACTTTAGCGTTTGGAAAAATTATCATAAATAGTGTTTCGTTACATCGCCAAATATAATATTCATCTCGGATTAGCCGCAGCAATTTCAGGATTTAGTTATTCATTATTAATGAATGATTATGTTGATATCAAAAAATCAGTACTATTGTTTTTTATTCAGTTTTTGGTTGTAATAGCAGCTTATAATTATTTCAGAAAACGAATAAAGCTTACTTGGCAATTGCCTTTGACGGCTGTTATTATACTTTCTTTCTTCTTCGATTATTATTTTCAACTATTGCTTTTTTCAATCGGCATTATTTCATTTTTGTATCAATTGCCATTTAAAAACAAAATCGGTTTTCGATTTTATCCATACTTAAAACCATTTATTATTGGCTTGTGTTGGGCAGTAATAGTTATACTATTAACAGCCGAATCTGCTGTGTTTGATGGCAAAATATTAGATTTTACCATGCTATTATTTGTGTTAAAATTTTTAGAAATATCTGCTTTGTGTATTGCCAACGATTTATTGCATATACCAAAAGATAAAGTGAATGGATTAAAAACTTTTCCTATTACTTATGGCATAAATGTGAGCAAAATTTCGGTATTGCTTTTATCATCCATGCAATTAATAGTACCTGTTTATTTTTTAATTTGGATGATTATACAACATGATACATTTAAAATTTCAACTTTACTTTTATTGTGTAGCATGATACTTTCTTTTGTATTAATTACAGCATCAGTTATCTGCATTCATCTAAAAAAGGCAAGAGGCATTGAGTATTTATTAGATATAATAATTGGTATAGAAGCCTTATTGGTAATAGCTTCGCATTATTTGGGTTAAATCATTTTTTGTCGTTTCAATAAATAAGGCATTAATATTTTTTGCACACCTTCGTTTACATCGGCTTCAATTAAATCAATTTTGTATTGAGCACATTTTAATTTCAAATCGTGTTTTGTTTTTTTCATTTGCGAAATATAATGCTGCTTAATTTCTTCCGATTGTAGTTTTATTTTTTCGCCCGTTTCTAAATCAATAAATTCATAAGGTCGGTTTTCAAAATCAAAATCTAATTCTTGTTTTTTATCTGCAATATCAAAAACAATTACTTCGTGTTTGTTGTATTTTAAATGTTGTAAGGCGGCAAAAATATCATCCAAACCTTTGCTGCTCATATTATCCATCATATCACTTAATATAATAGTTAAACTTCGCCTATGAATACTTTCGGCAATTTGGTGCAATGCCAAAGCCGTATTCGATGTTTTATTTTCAATTGGATTATCAATTAATTTTTGCAATTCAGCATTAATTAATTGATGTTGTATGCTGCTACTTTTTGCATCGGCATGAAACGAAACATCATTGCTAAATAAACTTAATCCTACAGCATCCCGTTGCTTTTTCATCAGTTGTTGAAAACAAGCAGCAGCCACCACTGCAAATTTTATTTTACTATTAGCATCGGGCTTTCCGTTGGTTTGCGGAAAATACATACTACTGCTACAATCAACTATTAGCTGACATCTTAAATTGGTTTCTTCTTCGTATTTTTTTGAAAACAATTTATCTGTTCGTCCAAAAACTTTCCAATCAATATTTTTAATGGGTTCGCCAGTATTATATAATCTGTGTTCGGCAAACTCAACACTAAAGCCATGAAACGGGCTTTTATGCAATCCTATAATAAAGCCTTCAACCACTTGCTTGGCTAATAATTCAATATTTGATGATTCGGAAATGATGGATTGTTGTGTCATTTATTTTAATTTTTATAGTTTGTTTCAAATCCTAATTTTTCCATTTCTATCCAAAAATCAGGAAATGATTTTTCAACTACTAAAGGGTCTTTAATTTCTATTTGTCCTAATTTCAAACACATGGGTGCAAGACTCATAGCCATTCTATGATCGTTGTAAGTATTAAATGAAATCGAAGAAATAGGTTCAATATCTTTTGGATTTTTTAAAATATGAAAATCATTTTTTCGAGTAAATTGTACATTTATTTTATGCAATTCGTTTTCTAATGCTTTAATTCTATCCGTTTCTTTTAGAGCCAAATGGTCAATGCCTTTAAAAAAAGTATCTATTCCTAATCCTGCACTCATGGCAGCTACAGGCTGCGTTAAATCAGGCGTTGAACGAAAATCGAATTCAAATATTTCTTTTTGTTTTGCTTTCGAATTTTTATTTTTCTTAATCACCAAATTATGATTTTCAAACGTACATTCAACACCATAATTTGCAGCTATTTGGCATATTATGTAATCGCCCTGAATACTCTTAGGTTCAATATTTTCAATCGTAATATTTGCTTCATTAGATAAGGCCGCTATTTCTACAAAAAAAGCAATACTGCTCCAATCGGGCTCAACATCATAATTTTTATTGATTGATTTAGTAGGTTTTACTTCTAAATAATTACCTTGTTTATAACATTCAACACCAAACATTTTTAATACCCCAATAGTATTATCAATATAACTTTCGGATACCGGATTTGCCTCTAATTGAATAGTTAATCCTTTAGCAAATGTAGGCGCAATCAACAACATAGCATTTACAAACTGACTACTTTGCTGTGTGTTCATGGATACATGACCGCCATAAATTTCTGTTCCAGTAATTTGCAATGGCGGATAGCCTGCTTTTTCAACATACGAAATATTAGCACCCAAACTTACCAATGCATCCACCAATGTTTTTATTGGGCGTTGATGCATTCTGTTATCGCCAGTTAAAATCCATTTGCCTGGCGTAATAGATAACAAAGCGGTTAAAAATCTATACGCTGTGCCAGCGTTCCAAGCATCTACCACAAATGCCGATTTATAATTAGTTGAACTCGATTTTTTATGAAACGTAAGTTGGTCTAAACAATCAATTAAAAGCTGTGTGTCTTTAGCTTCAGATACATTTGAAATGGTTACCGTTTCATCGCCAAATAAATGTTGCAGTATCAATGCTCTATTGCTAATACTTTTACTGCTGGGCACTTTTACAGTTCCATTAATTATTTTTGTAGGATGATTAATAAAAATAGATGGCATGTTTTATTACAGCTGTTGAGATTAAACAATCAATTACCGGAACACCATTTTTTTGTAACAAAGTAAAATTAATTAAATTGTTTTTATTCTTTTTATCATGCAATAAAAATGGTAAAATTTCATCTTTAGTTTTGTTATCAAATTTTTTATAACCAAAATAGAATTCGATAATATCAAATAAATCATTTGCCTTTATGGCTGGATATTGTAAGCATAAATTTGATAAAATTATTTCAACCCACATACCAATTGCTACTGCTTCGCCATGCATTATTTTTTTACTTTTTTGGCTTTGATAATAGCTTTCAATGGCATGCCCAATGGTGTGTCCAAAGTTTAATAGTTTTCTTTCGCCAGTTTCTTTAAAATCATTTTTTACAATGCTTAATTTATATTTTACTGAATGTTGAATTAATTTAAACCAGTCTATTTCCGTTAATTCTTGTTCATTTAAAATTTTCTTTAACCAGTTTGTTTTTTGCTGCAATATGCAATGTTTTATAATTTCAGCTAATCCATTTTTAAATTCCCGTTCGGGTAATGTTTTTAAAAATTCATGATTAATAAAAGTGGCTTCGGGCAAATGAAACGAACCAATATTGTTTTTTATCGAACTAAAATTAATAGCCGTTTTGCCACCAATTGCTGCATCGCACATGGCCATTAATGAAGTAGGAACATGAATAAATTGTATGCCCCGTTTATAAGTAGATGCTGCAAAGCCACCTAAATCGGTAATCATACCGCCACCTAAATTAATGAGCAACGAATTTTTATCAGCAAAATTTTGATTTAATGTGCTCCATATTTTTTCTGTTGATGGTATAGATTTGTTTTCATCGCCAGCTTTTATGGTAATGATAATTGCCGATGGCAATAGTTCTTTAACCAATGGCAGGCAATGCTTACGGGTATTTGTATCGGTTAAAATAAATAGTTTCGAATATTCATTTTTAGATAAATATTTCTGCAAAGCCTCAAAATCTTTAGCAATAATTACATTATTCACTTGAAGTAGTATTAATTTGATTTGTACAAAAATATACTTCTTTAACGCCAATGTTAAAAGATTTATGTTTTTTTTAAATAGTAGGATTATTATTAAATTACATTTGTACCGTATCAACATAATTCATAAAAAAGAAACTTAGAAACAGTAATTAAATGAGTAGTGGGTCGCTAAAAAAACTTTCAGCTAATAGTTTTTTATATTCAATAAGTTCAATTTTACAACGAGCTTCGAGTATATTTTTATTTCCCATTTTTTCTTCTTATTTAACTAAAACCGATTATGGTATTTTATCATACACCAGCAGCCTTAGCGCTTTAATTATGATAATGGCAATGTTCGAATTGCCAAGGGCCATGTCGAGAATGATATATTCTAAAGGCGAAAAAACAGGGCATGTATATCATGTGGTAGGTAGTGTTTTTGTAGCCACTTTATTTTCATCATCTATTATTTGTATAGGCTTATTGCTTACCGCCAAATGGTTGCTCATTCCCTATTTGGGCAATATTAGCTTTTACCCATTTATATTCGTAACCATTATTAATATGCCATTTCAGGCTATTTATAATGTATACATTAGCTATATTAAATCGGCACAAAAAGGCAAACAGGCATTTATGCTTGATAATGCTTATTTTATTTTAAATGTAGGTTTTAATTTATTGTTTGTAGTGGGCTTTAAGATGAATGTGATAGGCATGATTTATAGTACCATTTGCAGCAATCTTATCATGGGTACTTATGCTACCATTGTATTTTATCGTAGGGCAATTTATTTTTTTAATAAAGCTGTTTTAAAATCGTGTATTAAATATGGGGCAAGTGTTTTTCCGTTTATTTTTTTAGGAAACATATCTGAATACAGCGACAATTTTTTTCTAAATAAATATATTGGTGCCGATTCTTTAGGTATATTTTATATAGCTACCACTTTTGCTGGTATATTTTCAATCATCAAAGAATCTGTAATTTCAGCCTTTCAACCTTATTATTTTAATTTAGATAAACATGGTAAAATTGATATCAAAATTCATGGATTGATAAACGATTTACTATTTGCTGTAGGCATTGGTGCTATGCTGATAGCGTATTATAATTACGAAGTAATTTATGTTTTTTCAAGAAATAAAGATTTGCTAAATGCATGTAAGTTTGTGCCCATGTTGGTAGGTGGCTATTATTTAGTATTTGTGGGGCAAATGCTTAATATTCCTATATTTTTAAATAGACAGAATATGAAATACATGATTTTTATAACCATCATTTGTTTTATTATTAATGTAGGTGGCAATATGTATTTGATTCCTAAATTGGGCATATTGGGTTTGTGTTTTGTTAAAATTGCATCTTATGGTAGTCAGGTTTTTTCATCCTCGATATTAAACCATAGAAATGAAATAAAATATCATTATCCATATACCAAAATGTATTTAATTACTGCATCAGTAGCCGCTATTATTGGGTTATATTATATACCATTCCCTATGTATATTTATACCTTACTTTTTAAATCAATAGTGGCAATAATTATTATTTTTGCATTCTATATATATACAAACAAAAAATATAAACTAAATAATTTAATAACACAACAGTTACAAAAATTCAACATCATAAAATGAAAAAAGCATTAGTACTTGGAGCAGGTGGATTTATAGGCAGCCATTTAGTAAAACGACTAAAAAGCGAAGGCTTTTGGGTAAGAGGTGTTGATTTAAAAAATCCTGAATTTTCGGCAACTGCTGCTGATGATTTTGTAGTAGGCGATTTGCGCCGCCAATCTGTTTGCGAACAAGTATTAGATGGTTATTTTGATGAAGTATATCAATTAGCTGCTGATATGGGTGGCGCTGGATATATTTTCACAGGCGACCACGATGCTGATGTCATGCATAATTCGGCTATTATTAATTTGAATATTTGCCATTTATGTAATGAACATAAAGTAGGTAGCGTATTCTATTCATCAAGCGCTTGTATGTATCCTGCCTATAATCAAGAAGACCCTGATAACCCTAAATGCAATGAAGAAAGTGCCTACCCAGCTGCACCTGATAGCGAATATGGTTGGGAAAAATTATTTAGCGAAAGATTATATTTATCATACCAAAGAAATTATGGATTGAATGTAAGAGTAGCACGTTTTCATAATATTTTTGGAGTAGAAGGAACTTGGAATGGCGGCAAAGAAAAAGCACCAGCAGCTATTTGTAGAAAAGTAGCTGAATGTGCTGATGGTGGTACAATTGAAATATGGGGTGATGGCTTACAAACCCGTTCATTTTTATATATTGATGAATGTGTTGAGGGTATTTTAAGATTAACACGTTCGGAATTTACTGGGCCTGTAAATATTGGCAGCGAAGAAATGATTAGCATTAATGATTTTGCTAAAATGATTGTTCAGTTATCGGGCAAAAATATTACACTGAAAAATATTGCTGGTCCTACAGGGGTAAGAGGTAGAAATTCAGACAATAAATTAATTCACGAAAAATTAGGTTGGGCTCCATCGCAGCCATTAATTGATGGCGTTACAAAAACTTTTAATTGGATAAAAATGCAAGTAGAAAATAAAAAAGAAAAGTAGCAAAAGCGCAGTTTTAAAAATACATTGTCAAAACAAAAAAATCCTCATCCACTCGATGAGGATTTTTTGTTTTTCTACACCTAAACTCGGCAAAATTATCCTTATGGTTCTTTAGTTCGTCTAAAAAAAATCCTTCATCAAATTAACGACGAAGGATTTTTAATAAACCAAACCTATAATACAAAAAAGAAAAATCTAATGTAGTTTTTTTCCGAAAGGTAATTTATAATGCAAACCCATTTCAATTCCGATAGTTACGTTTCTACTTTTTTGTAACGAATTGGTATTGAAAAAATTTCTTAAATTACTACCATAAGTGGCTCTGCCGCCCATTGATAGAAAGAAATTTTGATTTAAATAAATATCATAATTTACGCCGCCTACTAAATCCCATTCGGTTAAGTTCACTTGTTTTTTTATGTAGCTATTGCCACCCTCAGTAGTTGATGAAAGTGCAGTAACATCATTGCTTTTTAACCAACCGTATTGCACTCCAATCATATAATCCATCACTACAGGTTTTTGTTCTACACCTTTTAATGGATGCCATTTAAATTTGAATAATAATGGAATATGACTATAATTTAATTTCAATCGGGTAGTTTTATCTTGTATGGTATATTGCGATGTAACTTCGTATCGTTGTGCTATTTGCGATACCAAATGGTATTCAATTTGTAATCCAAATTTATTATTAAAATCGTAGCCAGCTAAAAATCCATACGCCAAGCCTGCATCAATTTTATAATTGATTTGAGTAGATTGAGCTTTGGTAATACTTGATGGCTGTGTTACTAAAATCCAAGTGTTGTTAAATTCGCCTTTTACACCTATATGGAATCCTTTTACAAAATATAATTGGCGTTGTAATAGTTCATCAATAAAAATAGTATTGCTTACTTTTCCTTTAATTGTTCTATTATATTCATCCTCTAAATTGGCTATCAACGAAGGTTTAAATAGCTTCATCAGTTCCATTGAAACTTTATTTTTTGATGCAAACAATACATTGTTATCAGTTTTGTTAGAAATTAAAATGGGTGTATTATTATTGTCAACTATATGCTTAGGATTGTTGGCAAATTGATCCATCAAATCCTTCGGTTTTAGTGATGCTGAAGCAATAGTATTTGAATAGTTGTTCTGTTTTTTTACTAAAGTATCAAATTGTGTGAACTTATTTTTTGTTGGAAATACAATATTTTCAGATAATTCTTTTACTGTTGATTTATTCTCTTTTTTTATAGATTTTAAATTTGCAATCTTGTGTTTTACCACTTCATTATTTTGCACAATCAAGTAGCTACCAATTGCTACAAAACCGCCAATAGCAGCAGCAATGCCATATTTAATCCAACCCGAAAAGAAATGTTTTTTTTCAGGCAATTTGGTTTCTATTTTATTCCAAAGATTGTTATTAGGCAACACCGAATGTTCGCCCAAAGCATCTTTAAAAATTTTATCTAAATTATTATTTTCCATATACTGAAACTTCAACTGTGCTTAATTTTTTTTTTGATGAATCCTCTATCATATTTTGCAAAAGCAATCTTGCTCTCGACATCTGCGATTTAGAAGTGCCTTCATTTATTCCCAACATGGCACCTATTTCTTTGTGCGTAAAACCTTCAATAGCATACAAATTAAAAACTGTTCTGTACCCTGCTGATAGGCTTTGTACCATTTTCATTAATTCGTTAGCACTCATATTATCAATAGCATTAGCATCTACATTATGCACTGCTCTTGTTGGTGTTAATTCTACAATAGGAAACATTTTTGCATTTTTTCTGTACACTTCAATGGCGGTATGTACAAATATTCTACGTACCCAACCTTCAAACGAACCCTCACCCCTAAATTGAGAAATACTTTTGAAAATTTTTATAAACCCTTCTTGCATTACATCTTCTGCATCTTCATGTGTATTTGAATAGCGCAAGCATACAGCAAACATTTTTCCATAAAATGCTTGGTATAATTTTTCCTGAAATTTTCGATTGTTGTTTTTGCAACCATCAATTATTTCAGAGTAATTCTGTATGTTGTTGGTTTCCGTCATTTAGGTTTTAAAATTACAGAGAATCCCATTCATTTCAACATCTTATCTAAGGTTTCTAATCACATAGTCGGTAAGATGCAATAAAGGGTTGCATGATATACAATATTTATTTATTGATGATAAAATTGATATTGCAATTGTTTACTACTAAAATTCTATAAAAGGTTAAAGAGAGCTAAACTTAAAATAGAAAAAGCCTTCTGAATTAGAAGGCTTTAATTGTGCCCGGGACTGGAATCGAACCAGCACATCCTTGCGAACGGCAGATTTTGAGTCTGCTGCGTCTACCAATTCCGCCACCCGGGCAACTTATACAATTACTTGTATTTTCAGAATCGGGCTGCAAATGTATGCTTATAAATTTTGAAATAAAAAATTAATTTAATAAAAAATTTCTACTCTACTTTTTTTTGAAAAATTTAAATCAATTATCTGATTACTTTTGTCGAAAATTATCAAATGAAAAAAATACTAATCGTAGTTTTTGTTTTTCTTTCAATTACTGTAAAATCAAATGCACAAGGCTTTTTTGTAGGCTTTCATGGTGGCCTAAATAATGTTTGGATTTCAAATATAAATCCATTGTGGAGCAGGGTTGATTCTTTAAAGCCATTAAGTCATAAAATATCATCAACTAATAATACATTTAGAGGTGGATTTGGAGCTCAAGTTGGATTTGAATTCAATAAAAATGTAGCTATTGTAACTGAATTAAATGGGCAATATCAAGGTTATAAATATCAAGATAGCACTTTATCGAAAGGAATTATAAACGGAGAGTTAAGTTCAAGCTACTTGCAAATACCATTAATGTTAAAATTAATGGCAGGCCATGATGGTTCAGGATTTTTTATAATGGCAGGCCCTAGTTATTCTATTTTACAAAATGCTACATTAACCGAAAGTGGCAAAAATTTACATGAGGTAGCTACCGATTTAAAAGAAAAAAATTATGTAATTAAAAAGGAAATTGGAATTACTAGTGTTTTAGGCATTCAGTTTAGAGCTGCCGATCATTTTTTATTCACATTTGGCTTTAGAGGTAATTTCGGAACAAAAAATATAAATAATCTTTCCCCATCTGTATCTAATTTTTCAATCCCAAAATCTATTAATGGTTCTGTTGGGATTAATCTTTCTGCTGGTTATCATTTCTAATTTTTGTGTATAAATTTTGTACACTTTTGGCGTTCTTGTTTATAATAATTTATTGTTTACGCTATTAAAGTAGCAACAATCCTAATTCTTTATTCTAATTTCACTTTCACAAATTTTATGAATCAGTAAAATTTGATTAATTGAAAAATTTGATGAAAAGAATCATTAAAAAAGTAGCTGTATTAGGAAGCGGTGTAATGGGAAGCCGTATTGCTTGTCATTTTGCAAATGCAGGTGTAGAAGTATTGTTATTAGATATTTCGCCTAAAGAATTAAACGATATTGAAAAGGCAAAAGGCTTAGCTATAGATAACAAAGCTGTAAAAAACAGAATAGTAAACGATGCTTTGCAAGCTACCTATAAAGCCAATCCTGCGGCATTGTATCATAAAAATTTTGCAACCCGAATTAGCATCGGAAATTTTGACGATGATTTATCAAAAATAAATGATGCCGATTGGATTTTAGAAGCCGTAGTTGAAAATCTCGACATCAAAAAATCATTATTTGAAAAAGTTGAAGCCTTTAGAAAGCAAGGCAGCATCATTACTTCCAACACTTCGGGCATTCCCATTCATTTTATGTTGGAAGGCAGAAGCGAAGATTTTCAAAACAATTTTTGTGGTTCGCATTTTTTTAACCCACCTCGATATTTAAAATTATTAGAAATAATTCCAACACAAAAAACATCGCAAGATGTAGTTGATTTTTTAATGCATTATGGCGATTTACATTTAGGAAAAACAACAGTGTTGTGTAAAGATACGCCTGCATTTATTGCCAACAGAATTGGCGTTTATGGAATTATGCAAACCTTTGCTGTAATGCAAAAATTAGGATTAAGTGTGGATGAAGTAGATGCTTTAACTGGGCCAATTGCAGGCAGACCAAAATCGGCAACCTTTCGTACTTGCGATGTGGTAGGCTTAGATACGTTAGCAAAAGTTTCGGTAGGATTACAACAAGCTTGCCCTAATGATGAACAAGTTTCTATTTTTAATTTGCCCGATTATGTAAAGAAAATGGTTGAGCAAAAATGGATTGGAGATAAAGCTGGGCAAGGATTTTACAAGAAAACAAAAAACGAAAAAGGCAAAACTGAAATACTTACTTTAGATGTAACTTCATTAGAATATAAGCCAAAAGTAAAATCGAAATTTGCAACTTTAGAAGCTGCAAAACCAATTGAAAATTTAAAAGAAAGAATAAAAATATTAGTAAGCGGAAAAGATAAAGCTGCTGATTTTTATCGTGAAACATTATTTGGCACATTTGCTTATGCCAGTAATCGAATTCCTGAAATTGCAGATCATTTATTTCAAATAGATGATGCCATGAAAGCTGGCTTCGGTTGGGATTTAGGCCCGTTTGAAATATGGGATGCCATTGGCGTTGAAGCCGTTTTGCAACAAATGAATGCATTAGGTTTTAAAGCCGCTGATTGGGTAAATGAAATGATAGCAAGCGGTGTAAAATCATTTTATTCAACTGAAAATAATAGTAAAACTTGCTACGAAATTCCATCTAAAAATCAACAAATTATTAAGTCGATAAATGGATTTGTGATATTAGAAAATTTCAACGAAAAAATTGTTTGGAAAAATTCTGGTTGCTTATTAAAACATATTGGCGATGGCGTTTTAAATTTAGAATTTACTACCAAAATGAATTCGATTGGTGGTGAAGTTTTAGAAGGTGTAATGAAATCAATTGATGTAGCCGAGAAAGAATACAACGGATTAATTATTGGAAATGATGGCGCTAATTTTAGCGCAGGTGCAAATGTGGCAATGATGTTTATGTTAGCCATGGAACAAGAATATGATGAACTGGATATGGCTGTTCGAATGTTTCAAAATGCATCTATGCGCATTAGATATTCATCCATTCCAGTTGTTGTAGCACCTCATGGGCTTACATTAGGCGGTGGTTGCGAATTTACGATGCATAGCGATAAAGCGGTGGCATCAGCCGAAAGTTATATCGGTTTAGTAGAAGTTGGGGTAGGTATTATTCCTGCTGGTGGTGGCACAAAAGAGTTTGCTTTACGTGCAAGCGATTCGTATTTTGATGGTGATGTGCAATTGCCAACTTTGCAAAAAAGATTTACAGATATTGCCATGGCAAAAGTTTCAACATCGGCACATGAATCATTTGATTTAGGTGTTTTACGAAAAGGACATGATGTGGTAGTGATGAATCAAAATAGATTATTGGCGGAAGCAAAATCATCAGTTTTGAAAATGGTTGAAGAAGGCTATGTGCAACCCAAACAAAGAAATGATATAAAGGTATTAGGCAGAACTGCTTTAGGAGCTTTGTTAAGCGGCATTTCGGCTATGCAATTTGGTGGTTACATTTCTGAACATGATAAATTAATTGCTCAAAAATTAGCTTATGCTATGTGTGGCGGCGATTTAACATCAGCCACATTAGTAACCGAGCAATATTTATTAGATTTAGAAAGAGAAACATTTTTAAGTTTAGTAACAACAAAAAAATCTCTTGAAAGATTACAAAGTATATTAACAACAGGTAAACCATTAAGAAATTAATTTAATGAGAAATTAGAATGTTGAAGTGAGAATATTGAATATTAAAATTTGATAGAATGAATAACAGATTGCCTGCAAAAACATTTAGAGATTTAGATGCTTGGAAAAAAGCACACGAATTTGTATTAAATGTTTATAGCATAACAAAATCTTTTCCAAAAGATGAAACGTTTGGATTAACTTCTCAATTCCGTAGAGCATCAGTATCAATTGCGGCAAACATTGCAGAAGGATTTCGAAAAAGAGGAAAAGCTGATAAAATGAGGATGTTCAATATTGCCGAAGGTTCATTAGATGAGTGTGTTTATTACTGCATTCTTTCAAAAGACTTAGGCTATCCATTTGAACAAAAATTAATTGATTTAACAGAAGAAATCAGTAAATTGTTATCTTCTTATATTAAAGCAATAGACAATTCAAGAATATAAATCATGTGCCATAGAACAGAAGATTTACTACATTCTGTATTCTAAATTCAAACTTCAAAATTCTAAAAAAACATGCAAGAAGCATACATTATAGGCGGACTAAGAACAGCTTTCGCAAAATCAGGAAGAGGTGGATTTCGTTTTATGCGAAGTGATGATTTGGCTATTAAAGTCATTAAAGCTTTGTTAGAAAAATATCCTCAATTAGATAAAAAATTGGTGGATGATGTTTTAGTAGGAAATGCTGTACCCGAAGCTGAACAAGGTTTACAGATTGGAAGGATGATTGCTTTGGAAGCAATCGGAATTGATTGTGCTGGCATGACGATGAACCGTTATTGTGCATCAGGTTTAGAAACTATTGCAACTGCCACCGCAAAAATAAGAAGCGGCCAAGCTGATTGTATTATTGCAGGCGGAACAGAAAGCATGAGTTTGGTGCCCACTGTAGGTTGGAAAACAGTACCCAATTATAACATTGCAAAACAGCATGATGATTATTATTTAAGCATGGGTTTAACGGCAGAAGCAGTTGCGAAAGAATACAATATTAGCCGTGAAGCACAAGATGAATTTTCATTTCATTCGCATCAACGGGCTGTAAATGCTTTAGAAAAAGGATTATTTAAAGAAGAAATTTTACCTATCGAAGTTGAGGAAGTTTATTTAGATGGCAATATGAAACGCCAAATAAAAAAATGGATAGTTGATACCGATGAAGGTCCAAGAAAAGATACATCAATTGAAGCTTTGGCAAAATTAAAACCTGTGTTTTCGGTTGGTGGAACAGTTACAGCAGGCAACAGTTCGCAAACTACTGATGGTGCAGCATTTATGATTGTAATGAGTGAAAAATTAATGAACTCATTAGGCTTAAAACCAATGGCAAGATTAGTTAATTGTGCATCAGCAGGCGTACATCCACGAATTATGGGTGTAGGACCAAGTGTTGCAATTCCAAAAGTTTTAAAACAAGCCAATTTGAATTTAGCTGATATTAATGTTATTGAATTGAATGAAGCATTTGCTGCGCAATCATTAGCGGTTATTAACGAATTAGGATTAGACACAAACATAACCAATGTAAATGGTGGTGCAATTTCGTTAGGACATCCATTGGGTTGCAGCTTAGCAAGGCTTACCATGACATCTATATTTCAAATGCAGCGAAGTGGCGGCAAATACAGTCTTGTAAGTGCATGTGTAGGCGGTGGGCAAGGAATTGCAGGCATAATAGAACGAATATAATCATCAAATACCAAAATCTTATAATTGAATACTTTTTAATTTAGAAATTAATACTATTTTTGTAGCTTACATGTATTGTAAGCATTACACAATATATTGAATATAACCATTAATTAGATTTAGAAATTAGAATATAAATTACACATTACGAATGAAAAAACTGTTTTTTTTAATTGTATTAATGTTGCTTGTAGCACCAATCCAGAAAGCGTTCTGCCAAGAAGAGCTGTTGGAAGATGATGCCCAAACAACTATTTCAAAACAACAACAAAAAAAGATTACCAAAGAAGCTGCCAAGGCAAATAAGGGTACTAAAGGATCGACAAAAAAAGGCGCAAAAGTAGAACCGGCTAAACCAACAACTACCGACGCAACTGAAGAAGAAGATGGTACAACATCGCCTGCAGCAGTAGATACAAAAAAAAGTACTAAGGTAAAAGATGATACAAAAAAGTCCGACGAGGTTTCGCCGCCACCTACACCAAATGCAAAACAACCAAAATCGATTGACAATTTTGAAGATACAGAAGATAAACAACCTGAAGTAAAACCAAATATTGTGAATGGGGAAAGAGTTTATATTGTGCCTAATAAAAGTACAAATCCACCAACTACCGAAATTTTAGATTCAGTACATCAAGGTAATTTGAATTTGTATCGCCCGTTGGTTGATACACCTTGGGTAGCCTCTAAAAATATGCGTCAGGCAAGAGAGTATAAAACAGGACAAGATCCTTATCCAGCAAAACCAAAAACAATGTTTGAGGTTGGTTTAAGTTTAGGTAATCCATATTTAAGTAGCGATATTCAAACATCTTATCGTTTAGGAAAAACATTGGGTTGGGGATTAACTTTAAGAAAAGATTTGGGTTATGTTACTTCTATTCGAATTCAGTATAATCAAGGTAGAGCATATGGTATTGGATGGAAAGGATATTATGCTATTAAAAATAATCCTGCTCTTACTGGGGGGTACGACGCAGCAGTAAACTACTCTACTTTTGCAGCAACTCATCCCATTTATCTAAATTATGTTATCAATTACAAACAGTTGATTGGACAGGTGATTCTTAATTTTAATAATATAAAATTCCATAAAGAAAGAACACGTTTTTCATTGTACGGTATTTTAGGTGCTGGGCCATTATTTTATAATACAAGAACAAATCAGTTGGATGAAAATGGCAAAATGTACGACTATAATAAAATTGATGCCTCATTAGGAAATGACCATGCAAATAGAAAAGATAGAAAAAATCAATTAAAATCTTTGTGGGATGATACTTATGAAAGCCAAGTTGAAACTGATGCATCTTGGAATCATGTTGGTGGCAAAGCAAAAGGAGGCGAATATAAATGGAGATTAGATGCAGCCCTTAATTTAGGAATGGGTGTTGGGGTCAGATTATCAAGAAAAATGTCATTACATTTTGAAACCATGCAAACATATGCTGGTGATGATTTAATGGATGGGCAACGTTGGCAAGAACATAATTTTGATGATCCAGTTTTATCACCAAACAATGATAATTTGAATTATACTTCGGTAAGTTTAAACTATAATTTAGGAAAAAAATCTGCCGAACCTTTATGGTGGCTTAATCCAATTGATAACCAATTGGTAGCATTATCTGAAGCAAGAAATAAGTTATCTAAAATTCCTGAATTTACAGATGGTGATAATGATGGAGTATTAGATTTTTTAGATAGAGAACCAAATACACCCGAAAATTGTCAAGTTGATACACATGGAGTGCAATTAGATAGTGATAAAGATGGTATACCTGATTGTAGAGATAGAGAACCTTTTTCATTGCCAGGTGCAAAAGTTGATGCTGATGGTATTGCAGAGAAAAGAAATAATCCCGAAATTGATACTTTAATTGCTAAAGTAAAAGAAATGATTGCTAATGGTGGAAGTGGTGGCAATGCAACATTTCCAGGATGGTATTTACCAATGATTCATTTTGATTTAGATAAAGACTATATAAAACCCGATTTTTATCCTGATATGTTTCATTTAGCACAAGTAATGAAAATGTATCCGCAAATGAAAGTATATATTGATGGTCATACAGATATTCGTCATTCAAATACTTATAATGAAGAACTTTCACATCGTAGAGCTGAAAATGCAAAAAATTTCTTGATAAAAAATTATGGTATTGATCCAGAAAGATTAATAGTACGTTATTTAGGAAAATCTACCAATATGGTTAAAGATTTACCAGATCATTATGATCCAAGATTTGAAAGAGAACAATATATTAATCGTAGAGTTGAATTTACTGTTGTACCCGAATCTATGTCGGCACAATCAACAACTACTCAACCATAACATACAATGTATTCAATAAAAAGGCTGCTAATTTATAGCAGCCTTTTTTATTTACAATAATTCTTAGTTCTTCTGATTGAAGTGAAGATGAATTATGGGCAGTTGGGGATAAATAAACCCATTATTTCCGAATCACTTTATTAGACTTCTTCGGAAAATGCATATTAATGACCTCATCTTTATCTTCTCTCCGATAAATGCGGAGTCTGTGACCAATAGAGAAGAATGGTATTTTCCGAAGAAGTCTAATGACGATGTTTAAGAAAACTAAAACAACAGAAAAGATGAAAATCTACCACTTTGAAGTTTTTTACTTTGTATTAGTTATGGCAATAATTTAACAGGCATTGCCTCGAAAGGCAATGGAGTAGGATTTTTATTATTGCCATTGCAAAAATGGCTGTAAAGAAAGATTTAAAGCCAACGATGCTATTTTTCAAGCGATTTATCATTCAAACAAAGAATAATTGGTTCGACTTATCCAAATAAATTCATTTTTTCGAAAAATGAATTGTCGAACCAAAATTTAAACAAAGCATTAATTGAAATATGCGCTTGGGGAGTGAATTTGGAGCAAAATAAAAATGGGACTGAAAAGATTTTATCTCTTCAATCCCATCGTGTGATCCCGCTGGGACTCGAACCCAGGACCCCAACATTAAAAGTGTTATGCTCTACCAGCTGAGCTACGGAATCGACCTATGCTTATTTTCTAAGCGGCTGCAAAAATACACCCATATTTTAATTTTGCAAATAGTTTTTAATCTTTATTTTTTATTTTTAGAAAAATAATTTTCCATTTCCTTCAAACCCTTGCTATTAAAGCATTGTGCGGCTGTTAAAAATCCTTTACGTGCGGCTGCAATTCCATATTTTATATCATCAAGTCCTTTTAAATCATGTGCATCTGGATTTATTGAAATCATTACACCCTTTTCAATAGCGTACGGAATCCACTTCCAATCTATATCTAAACGGTATGGACTTGCATTTAATTCGATGATAACGTTATTAGCTGCACAAGCATCAATTATTTTTTTGTGATTGATAGGATAGCCTTCACGACTTAATAATAATCTACCTGTAGGATGACCAAGTATTGTTGTGTAAGGATTTTCAATGGCTTTCATTAATCGCTTCATAGCTGTTTCTTCGTTCATGTGTAATGTTGAATGAACTGATGCAATTACAAAATCAAACGTTTTCAAAACATCTTCAGAATAATCCAAATCGCCATTATATAAAATATCAGACTCAATGCCTTTAAAAATATTAAAGTTGTTGAATGTTGAGTTTAATAAATTTATTTCCTGATGTTGCTGAAAAATTTTATCTGCTTTTAATCCATCAGCATATGTGGCAGATTGCGAATGGTCACTCATACATAAGTATTCAAACCCTTTATTTATAGAGGCTTCAGCCAATTCTTTAATGGTGTTTTTACCATCACTATATTTTGAATGGCAATGGATGATGCCTTTAATATCTCGTTGTTCAATTAACGTAGGAAGATTGTTTTCCGTTGCTAGATCAACTTCTATTATTCCCTCTCTTAATTCGGGTTCGATAAATGGTAAATTAATTGATTCATAAATTTCTGCTTCGTTTTCATATTCGGCTAATTCAATTTTTTCGAATAATTGAAGATGAGCTAAAGATGAAGTTGAGTTGAACCAATTAAATTCGAAATATTGTGTTTCGGATAAAATTATTTGAATAGGAAAACGGATTAAATAATTACAACTTACAAGTAAGTTTTCTTCATCAAAAGCTACATTGCTAATTTCTGTTAAGCTTTCTAAACATTCAATTAATTCCATTTCATTTTGTTGTGTAGTAATTAATTCAATGCTTTCTAATACAATATTTTTTCTTCGAATATTGCCTGTAAGTTCAAATCGTTCGTCAAAATTTTGCTTTAAAATTTCCAACAAATGTTCGGCAACAATTAATCCTTCGGCATAAAAAAACTTGTGCTTATTTACATTAATAAACTGAATTTGCTTAATGATTTCGTTCTGTGTTTTTTCGCCAAATCCTTTTAATTCAATCAGTCTATTTTCGTTGCAGGCATAAAGCAATTCGCCCACATCTTCAATTTCTAATTCTGTCCAAATTGTTCTCAATTTTTTAGGGCCAATTCCTTTTATCTTCATCATCTCTAACAACCCAAGTGGTGTTTTATTCAATAGTATTTGCAATGCCTCAATCGAGCCTTTATTAAGGTATTCTTTAATGGTAGATAAAACAGAATTGCCAACGGCAGGAATTTTCAAAATAGCATCATCGCTCATTTCGGTTAATGGCATTTTCCATTTATCAATTTGAAATGATGCAGCAGAAAATGATTTAGCTTTGAATGAATTTTCATCATGCAAATCCATCAACTTACTAATCAATTTTAGTTGGTCGGCAATTTCATCGTTCGAAAAATTTTCCATACCAACAAGATTACAAATACTGTTTTAAAATGGCAGTAATTTTTTCAGAAGCCATACCATCGCCCAAACAATTTGAATTTAAAGTTGGAATTTTAATATTGTTATAAGCTTCGATGATATTATGTTTTAATGGCCCAGCTTGCTGATTCCAGCCTTCTTGTACGGTTTCTACCCATTCGGTTTGGGTATCGGTTAATATACCTGGTGTGTGATGAAAATAAGCTTCTTTGGTAATGCCACCCGAATCGGTATAAACAAATTTTGCAAAGCGGATTAGTGTTTGCGAATCAATATAACCCAATGGTTCGGTTAAAATAATATTAGGCTGATGAATTAAATTTTCCATTCCATTTTCTTTTACCACTTTTAATGTTCGTGGATGAATAGGAAAAATTACCATTTCTTTGAAGCTTTGAATGGCTTCTAAAATATTTCGCAAATTGCTTACATCATCAGTGTTTGAAGCCCGATGGCAAGTCATAAAAACAAATTCTTTTTTCTTGATTCCGTATTTTTCAAATATTGAATGTTGGTTGGCTTCTATAGCCGGAATATTTTGTTCAATAATATCAATCATCACATCGCCTACATTATAAACGTGTTGTGTAATGCCCATACTTTTTAAAATATCAATGGCTTTGGGCGTAGGACAAAAATAAAAATCGGATAAAATATCGGTAATTAATTTGTTCGATTCTTCAGGGATATGTTTGTTAAACTCTCTTAATCCAGCTTCAATATGTGCTAGCTTCGATTTTGTTTTAATGGCTGCAATAGAAGCCGCAGCGGTAGAATTTGTATCACCAAATACAATTACACAATCGGGTTTTTCTTTCAAAAAAATATCCTCCATTTCAATCAACATTCGTGCAATCTGCCTGCATGGTGTGTCGGAGCCAATTCCTAAATTATAATTAGGATCAGGTATTCCTAATTCTTTAAAAATATTTCCACTCATACCTGCATCATAATGCTGCCCAGTATGAATGATTATTTCATCAAATTCTTTACGAATTGCTTTTGATAAGGGCGCTAATTTTATGAATTGTGGTCGGGCACCAACCACAGATATTATTTTTTTTTTCATACTTATTTAAAATGCATTTTTTAAAATTGCTGAAGCTTCTTTGCCGCAGTTAAATAATAAATCTATGATTGACATGTTAGGAACAAAATCGCCCCAAAGCTGCTTGTATTGTGGATGTTTGAAATTTGTAATGGTTAGTTCAATAGCATGCTGCTTGTATAATTCGGCTTCTTGATAATTATTACCACCAAAACCCGATAAATATTTTGTAGCATTAATTTGCTTGCAAATATTTATTAATCGCATGGTTGATTCGCCTTCTGCTTTTAATTCGGAAGAAATAATTAGTGGGGTATTTATTTCTAAAGCACTACATGCAAATTTTATTAAAGCAATATTTATTGCTGCCATATTTTCGCCGCTATACAATAAACAGTTTTCAAACTGGGGAAAATAATCATTATAAAAAGGGGCTTTTTTATAATTGCCTTCTACTGTTTTTAAAACTTTTTTTATGTTATGTTCAAACTGAACAATGCCTACCTCATTAATATTTTGACCAAATTTGCCAGTTTGTAATGCAGGCAGTGTAAGCCATTGAGCACCTTGTGGTGTTTTAATCTGGTTTCTATTAATGAAACTATTTTTTGTAAATTGTACATCATCCAACAATACAAAAATATCTGCTTTTTCAATTTTATAAAAATATCCAATCCAAGGCACAAAATTGGGTTGATGAATGGCTGCTATCATTTATTGGTATTTTTATATATCGTAATTGTAAATTTTTGCTTCTCCATCAAGTACAATTTCATTGTTTTGATTGATACATTTAGTAGATAAAATGAATTTAAATTTATCAATTTCAATTTCTTTAATGGTGATTATAACAGTAATAGTATCATCTATAAATACTGGAAGTGTGAATTTGATTTGTTGAGTAGCATAGATACTTCCAATTCCTGGCAAATGATTGCCAATTGCATTTGAAATTAATCCTAAAATAAACATTCCATGAACAATGTTTTTTTTGAATCGTGTAGTTTTAGCATATTCTTCGTCAAAATGAATTGGGTTGTAATCGCCCGTAACTTTACCATATAGTTCTACATCTGCTTTCAATATTTTCTTTTGAAAACTATATGTATCACCAATTTTAAATTTGCCTATTTCCATTTCGATTTATATTCTTCAAATTTTTTATAAAAATTTTCTTTGAATAAACATACAATCATATTATCAATATAAACACCATCTTTAAATAAAGATTCTTTGTATCTGCCTGTTACTTCGAAGCCAATTTTATTTTGATCGAAATGTAAAGTTTTTTCATTTGTAGATAAAACATAACCATACATCATGTGCATATTAAATTGTTGAAACAATAAATCGCAAAAAGAAAAAATGGCATCAACTGCATGACCTTTTCCCCAGAAATTTTTATTTCCAATTGTCCAACCAACTTCACAATTTTTATTTATATGATCAATTTTCATTGCCGAAATAACTCCAATTGCTTCATTTGTTTCTTTATCGCAAATCACTAATTTCTTTTTTGAATTATCTGTCATTTGCTTTTCATACCATTTTTTCTGTTCGAACATACTTACAGGAAAGCTATTTACAAATGAAACTCTAATTTCGGGATCAAAATTCCAATCTCTAATCATTGCAATATCAGATTCTTCCATTGCTCTTAAATAAGTTATTCTTCCAATCATAATAGTTATTTTATTGAATTATTCTAATCATTTCAAATGCTTCGGCATATCTAGTTGCTATTTGTGCACCTCTTACTCTTGCCAATCCAAATATAAATTCATCATCTACATAGCTTCTGAAATTTTGTGTTTTATAACATCTCATAGCTTCTGCTTTTTTCTCTACATTTTCTTTTTCTAATTTAAAAAATGAAGTGGTTCTAAACTCAACTGTATCCCACGGCAAATCATAGCCATAAATAGTTAGGTGTTTATAGGCTCTAATTCCTTCGCTATAAATAGCATGATGATCTTGATGCAAAGCATTTGAACAAGGCATAAAAATAATATCAGGTTTTAGTTCGCTGCGCAGCCTTACCATATCTTCTAATATTTCTTGTCTTACACTACTAAATTTTCTAACTTTATAAGGCATTATAATTAAGTTTTCGGGCTTAATGCCTAGTACTTTTGTAGCATCTTTTACTTCAAGCTCTAATGCATTTTTTGGAAACCCTGCTGGCACTGATTCTTCGCAAGTAGAAAAGGCTATATAAAATACTTCGTTGCCTTCGGCTATTAATTTATTGATAGTGCCGCCACAACCTAATTCGCCATCATCGGTATGTGGTGCTAAAACTAAAATTCGCTTGTTGGTCATTTTATTTTTTTGATATTGAATAATGCAAAGTTATTTTTTTATAAAAACTTTTACTAATAAATTCCATACTTGATTTGCAAATGGGCGCAGAATATATTTTTCGGAAACACCAGGTAATTCGAATACACCAAATCGGCGCTTGAAACTGGATATGCCTTTTGAAAATTTAAAATTCGAATCATCATCTGCTCTAGCTACTTGCCCTAAATTATAAAATGTAATTTTTTCTTTTTTTAATTCTTTCATAATATGCCATTGTAAAAGATTGCCAGCGCCTAACGAATTACTTGTTGAACCTCCAAATGCATAATAAGCGGTTGCCCCAAATTTAGTTATAAAAGCACCAATAAGTGCTTCATTGTTGTGGTATGCAATATAAATTGAAACAAGATTTTGCTTTTTTAATATCGAAAAATAAGTGGTGATAAATGAGTAGTTCGGTGCTTTATCTGGTTGTTTTTCATAGGTAGATTGCATTAATTTGATAAAAGTTTCTATGTGTTCATCTTCTTTAATTTTCACATTTTCTTTTTCAGCTTTTCTAATCACATTACGATGCTTGCTATGTACATTTGACCATAAATCTTCTTCTGATTTTGATACATTAATGATAGCAATATTATATTCTTTTTTAGTAGTAGGATTAAACAAACTATTTAGTGTGATTGGTCTACCGTAATAATTGCCATGTATTGCCGTTGCTGGGTTTGATGCGGCAACATATTTTTTTAATTCGGATTCTATTATGTTCCTAATTTCATCTTTTCTGGTATCCATTATTTCAAGCCAAATAATTGGTTCGCCAATAAAGCTAATGCTTTGGCTAATGCTTCTAATAAAAGTTGGTAGGCGTTTACTTTCCCATTTATAAAATTTATAAGCAGCTATTAATTTACCATTTTCAATTACATGTAAATAGATAGATTGATGTTGGAAAAATTGCTGTACCTCATCGCTATAAGTAGCCTGAATTAAATTGCCGTTCGATTTAGCCAATTCATTCCATGCTATTTCATCAATGGGTTTATTATCAGTTATTTTTATGTCAATCATTTAGTAATATTCTAATCGTTATTCAGAAAAGTGGTTGCGTTTTATTTCACTAAAAAGCGAAATCAATTTTTTTTGTTCGTTTTCCCAATTCAATTCTTCTTTTGCTTTTTGCAAATTTTCTTTCCAAATATTGGTAGCCATTATTTTATTAAAACCATTAAGATAAGCATTTTTTTCGTCGGGGTTTACACAAATGCCAACTTGGTAAGGTTCTACAATATTAATATATTCGGGCTGTTGGGTGGCTAAAATTGGAATACCCGATATGATATAATCGAATAATTTATTATCTAAAGCATACCAATACGATAAATCATTTTTATTCCAAGTAGGCACCAAACCTACATCTGCCGATGCTAATGTTTCAGGTACTTTTTGTAAAGGCACATAAGGATGATAAAAAATATTAGAATATCCTTTTGTAGCCACATAATTAAAAATTCCTTTTTTGCCATCATTATCGCTTGCCATCATGATAAATGCAACATTAGGTTGATTACCAAATTCATCAATTACTTGTTCTAAATTTAATGTTTTAAGATAAACACTACCACCAATAAAAATGAAAATTTTTGTTGAATCGGGTAGATTAAAATGTTTTCGAAAGTAATCGTTCGATGTGGTTATTGATGCTGATTTTGCTGGTATATTCCGCAGCACAATGGCTTTATTTTTTAGCTGTAAATATTCGTTTAAATTATCTGCCAATGATTTACAAACAGTAATTACATAATCAGTTAAAGCCGCATTTTTTCTTTCTCTAATAATTTCATATTTTCTAACCAAATACGATTTTATCATCAACCATTTGCTACTATACGATGATACATTTAGTGGCCAAGCATGAAACAATTCTCGTGATTCATAAACCAATATCACATTTGGTTTTACTTTTTTTATTTCTTTACCAATATGATAATTTAGTTGATTGTGGCAATACAATACATCAAATTCAAATTGGGCAATTAGCTTTTTTACTATTTGTTTTCGGGCTGTAAAATTCTTTGGGTCGTGCAGTGCAGCGCCATCTAAAAGCCTATGCAATGGTATACTTTCAAATGTATCTTCGGTAGGTTTATTGGTTTCTGTTTTATGAATTAGCGTTAATTCAAATCCATTATCACGTAATGAAAAAATTTCATTTCTGGCTCGTCTATCATTGTAGATAGGGTTTTCGAGCAACATTAATATTTTCATTTTCAAATAATGTGTTTTACTTTTTCAACAAATAATAAAAATAAATTGGGTTGTAATAATCCTGTAAATACAAATCCATAAACAGCACCCCAAAAATGTGCATCATGGTTAATATTATCGCCTTTGCGTTTGCCTAAAAAATATTCGGCAGCTAAATAAATAACGCCAAATACTATGGCTGGCATTCTAATGCCCATCATTAAAATATCTGATGTAGGCGAAATTAAAATATTAGCAAATGTAATGGCTGCTACTGCACCGCTTGCGCCTATTGATGCGTAATACGAATTGTTTCTGTTTTTAATATAAGTAGGAATTTCGGAAACAGCAATAGCGGAAATGTAAAGAAATAAAAAATACAAATTTCCTTTTGTACCAAACATATCGTTGAAATAATAATTCAGATTTGAACCAAAAGAATAAAATACAAACATGTTTAAAAACAGATGCATAAAATCGGCATGAATAAAGCCTGATGAAATAAATCGAAACCATTCCAAAGGGTTTCGATTTATTAAGTAAGGAACAAATTTATTTTTATTGAAAAAAGTTTCATTTCCGAATGCAATTAGTGAAGCCAAAATGGTAATACCCAAAATAAGCCACATATAGGAAAACGAAAATGCCATCATGTTATGCAGCTTGGTTTGTAGGCTTTTCGCCCAATTGTTTTAATAATTTAAAATGCGAAGCAATAGCATCAGTAAAATGTTCAATATTTCTATATTCCAAACCATATTCTTCGGCAGTTTTTTGCACTATTGGCGCTACTTCGGCATAGTGTGTATGGCAAATTTTTGGAAATAAATGATGTATTACATGCACATTTATTCCGCCCAACATCCAACACCAAAATTTACTTTTTCGAGCAAAATCGCCAGTAGTTTCAACGATGTGAATAGCCCAGTTTTTTTCAACATTTCCATCTTCATTTTTATGCGGAAAGCTTGTGCCTTCGGTTAAATGACCCGTTTGAAATGTAAAGGCTAACATCATACCCAACATAGCATGACCTAATAAAAACACCGAAAGTATTTGCCAAAATGAGTAGGGTAAAAAAATTGTTGGAAGTATTAACGTGTACGAATAATAAAATAACTTAGTACTAATTAATTTAAACCATTCGGCAGCAGTGGGCTTCATGCCAGTTTGATAATTTTTTAGATGAGAAAAAATCCAAAAATCTTTCGAAAAAACATAGTTGATGGTAAGTACACTATAAATTAATGGGGCATATAAATATTGATATTTAAAAGCTGGTTTCCATTTATCTTCCATTGTAAATCGTAATATGCCATGCCCTTCGCTACTGGTATCAGCACCATCTACATTTACATAACTATGGTGTGCTGTGTTATGCGAATAGCGCCATAGGTATGAGTTTACCCCAATTAAATCTAACGAAAAAGATAGTAAATTGTTAACCCATTTTTGCTTGCTTACTGCACCATGATTAGCATCATGAGCAATATTAAAAGCTATAAATAAATGGGTAAATAAATGTGCAAATGCTAACATCAGTTTAATGTAAGTAGGCAAGTTTAAAAACATAATAGCAAACCACGTAGCAGCCCACGTTATCATCCAAAATGCAACTTTAAACCACATTCTGCCATCGGCTAAATAGCCATTTGGTTTGTTTTTAAAATATTCATCCAACCTTATTTTTAAGGTTTTCATGAAATCCGAATTATTATTCTTTGTAAACTTTACTTTAATATTTGTTGACGACATTAATTCTGTATCCTTTTAGTTTTCGCAAAGAAAATAAAAATTAGATAGATTTTAAATGATAAAGCATAGTTTGTAAAAAAAACTAAAATTCACAAACACAGTGTTAGTGAAATTATTTATCGAAAAAACCTTTTTGAAAATCTTTTGTTTTACATTTCGGAAATAATTTAATTATAATTTAAACAAAAATAGATATGAAGATTCAATCAGAATTTAGACAGTATGCTGTTCATCACATGAATATGAGCGGTAACACCATTGATAGTTATATGAAAAAATCTGTAACTAATTTAACGCCATATATTATTGAAGAACGACCATTAAATGTAGCTACCATGGACGTTTTTAGCCGATTAATGATGGATAGAATTATTTTTATGGGCGAAGGCATTAATGATTATGTGGCTAATATTATTCAAGCACAATTATTATTTTTAGAATCAACTGATGCTAAACGTGATATTCAAATTTATGTAAACAGCCCTGGTGGTTCGGTTTATGCAGGTTTGGGTATTTATGATACGATGCAATACATTAACCCCGATGTAGCTACTATTTGTACAGGTTTGGCGGCTTCGATGGCGGCTGTTTTATTATGCGCTGGTGCACCTAAAAAACGTACAGCATTAAAACATAGTCGTGTAATGATTCATCAACCATTAGGCGGTGCCGAAGGACAAGCCAGTGATATTGAAATTACTGCTCGTGAAATTATTAAATTGAAAAAAGAATTGTACGATATTATTGCATCACATTCGGGTAAAACATATAAAGATGTTGAAAAAAACAGCGATAGAGATTATTGGATGACGGCTGATGAAGCCAAAGAATATGGAATGATTGACGAAGTGTTGATTAAAAAACCTGCATAATTCTTCTATCAAATACTTATTAAAAACAAAAAAGCGAAGGCAACTTAAAAGTTTGACTTCGCTTTTTTGTTTTTTAATATCAGCCTACTTCAATAGTAGCTATATTAAAAATTTACTGTGGGATTTTGGGCTTAAGAGCTT
>JBEEMV010000231.1:0-6655 GCA_041192505.1 Bacteroidota bacterium | reverse complement strand
TCATTAATAAGCCTGTTTTTAAAATGCGTTCGCTTTCAATTTGATTACGAATGGCATCTTTAGCCAACGATAAATTTTTATCGGATTGAGGCATATCATTCAATAATTCATTCATGGCTTTAACAGCTTCGTTCATTTTATCGGCTTGTGTGCCTACATAAGCACTCATATAAAATGGATCTTCTTTTTTACCAGGTGCATTAAATCTGGCACTGGTTGAATAAGCCAAAGCTTTTGATTCACGAATGGTTTGAAACACCAAGCCACTCATAGCACCACCAAAATATTCGTTAAATAATCGTACATCGGCATATTTAGATGCATTCCAATTATCGCCTTTATGTGTCCACATTATTTCGGCTTGAACCATTGGATAATCAACAAAATAAACTTGATTAGTAGTCATTTCTTTTCTTACAAAATTTTGTGTAGCAGGCACATCCTTTAATATGGTAGCCGTTTGATGATAACTGTTCATCATTTCTTTTACTGCATTTAATTCGGCTGGGCCGTAGTAATAAATTTTGTGTTTATAATTTTTCAAACCCTGAATTTTTGTAATCAAATCTTCAGCTTTTAAATTTTTTAATTCATCATTAGTTAAAATAAATGTTGACGGATTAAAAGCACCATAGTTTGCATAGTCCATCATTTTGGCTCGGATAGCACCTTTGTTTTTCTTAGCATCTTGGCGTTCTTTAATTACATCATTTACTAAATTAGTTAATGCTTCAGGGTTTGGTTTGCAATTGTTCAATACATCTTCAAATAATTTTACGGCATCCTGCATTTTATCTTGTGGGCCATTAATGCTTACAAACATATTTTCTTTACCCACGTTTACATCAAAGCGGCAACCTAATTTATACATGGCTGTACTTACTTGTTCGGATGTAAGTTTATCAGTTCCTAAATAATCTAAATAACCTACAGCCATACCCAAAGTCTTATCTGTATTGCTTCCCATATCAAAAGCATAGAACAAACTAAACAACGAATTTTCTTTATTGGCTACATACCAAATGGGTAAATTGTTTTTTGTTTTTTCAAATTTAATGGCTGTATTATAATCTACAAATTGTGGTGTAATGCTTTCGGTTTTGGTAGCAATTATTGTTTTTAAAAATTCTGATTGGTCTTCACGATTAACTGAAACTGGCGTAATAGAAGGCTTTTCAACTTTTTTAGTTACTTTATCATCACCTGTTTTTTTATACACTACGGTGTAATCATTGGTAAAATTTTCTTTCGCAAATTTCATTACATCTTGCTTGGTAAATTTTTTCATGAATTCAAATCTATTAATGATGGCATTAAAATCCATTTCATGAATAAATGCACTCATAATGCTAAAAGCTCTACCACTGTTGCTTTCCATCGAACGCATTTCTTGTACTTTCATATTGGTAATACCAGCTTCAATAGCTGCTTCATCAAAATTGCCCGATTTTAATTTCTCTATTTCAGCCAATAATAAATTTTTACATTCTTCTAACGATTGTCCTTCACGGGCTTTAGCCGATAATTCAAACATGCTGTAATCATTCAAATTATCTATACCGCTTGATGCTTCCATCACTTTTTGTTGTTTCACCAAATCAATATCTAACAAACCAGCCGATGAATTATTTAATAAATTATCAATCATCATTTGCATATAATAATCGGTAGATTTTGAACCTTTCATTCTAAAACCAATTGCCACTTCTTCAGCTTCGGGCCCTGTAACTGTAATTTCTTCGGGTTGTGTTCTAACAGCTTCGGGCTTGTAAGTATAGGTTTGTAAAGGCTTTGGCTGCATCCAACTAAATTTTTTAGCAATTTCGGCAATCATAGTTTCAGGATTTACATCACCACTGATAATGATAGCCATATTGTTTGGCACATAGCGTTCGGTATAATATTTTTTAATAGCTTTAATAGATGGCGATTTTAAATGCTCAATTGTACCAATGGTAGTTTGAGTACCATAGGCATGATTTTTAAATAAATTAGCCATCATAGCTTCATTCATTTTTCTACCATCGTTATCAAGCGTTCTGTTTTTTTCTTCATATACGGCTTCTAATTCGGTATGAAACAAACGCATTTGTGGATTGCGAAAACGTTCGGCTTCAATATTCAACCACTTATTAATTTGATTTACAGGAATATCATTTACATACACTGTCATATCATTTGATGTAAAAGCATTTGTGCCTTTTGCACCAATATTGCTTACCATTTTATCATACTCATTGGCTATTGCCCATTTAGCTGCCAAGCCGCTTACACTATCAATTACATGATAAATGGCTTTGCGTTTTGCCTCATCTTTTTCGGCGCCATAAGTTTCATATAAATTTTCTATTTCATCCAATAATGGTTTTTCTTTCGAGTAATCTTTCGAACCATATTTATCAGTGCCTTTAAACATCATGTGTTCTAAATAATGCGCCAAACCTGTATGATCGGCTGGATCGTTTTTACTACCTGTTCTTACTGCAATCATGGTTTGGCAACGGGGTTCGTTTTTATTTACCGATATCCAAACTTGCAAACCATTTTGCAAAGTATAGCGATAAGTATTTGTGCCACCCAATTGATACATTTCGGGTTTCATTGCACCGCTGCTTAAATCAGCACGAGAAGCCACTAGTGGAGCAGCTTTTGCCACTTTTGCTTCTAATAGTTTTTTACCTGGTTGTGCATTTAGGTTACTGCAAATAATTAGTAGGGCTACTAACCAACTTAATTTTTTATACATAATTAAATAAATTTTTTATTAAAATAGTAATGCAATAGTAACCATCAAAATTCATATATTTTAATACTGAAGTGTGAATAGAGTGGTAAATGTAATTTTGCTTTTACTGTTGAATAGCTCCTAATTAAAGTGCTTCAAGGGTAGTTAATAGTATAATTTCTTTTCAAATTAAGGTGTATTATTAGATAAATACGTTGATTATCGTAATAAAAACGGCATTTTGTAGGCCTACTTTTACATCATCAATTAACAAATAAAAACACAATAAATAAAAAAAAAAACTTTAAACAAAAGTAGTTAACAAACAAAAACAAATTACACAAAACAAACACACAACCCAAACATGAAACATTTATTATCAAGACCCAAAAACATTGACCAATTTAAGCAAAACATGCTTTTAAAATCGGCAACAACACTTTTAGTATTTAGCATTGCAATTTTCTGTGGTACATATTCGTAGCTAATATCTACATATCGTAACCCAACAAACAAAAACTAAAATGCCTTCAATAAGGCATCAAAAAACAAAGCCCTGTAAGGCTATAAAACCAGACTAACCCTGTAAGGTTAGCAACATTAAAACCGAAACCCCGTAAGGTTTCAAACAAAAAAAGACTAATCCCGTAAGGTTAGCAATTAGAAGCCCCGTAAGACTTCAAACAAAAAAAGACCAGCGCCGTAACGCAGGCAAAGCCGAAACCCCGTAAGGTTTCAAAACAAAGAAGCCCAATCCCGTAAGGTTGGCAAATGTAAAGCCCCGTAAGGTTTTACGAAACGTAGAAAAGTTAATCCCGTAAGATTAGCAATATCAAAACCCCGTAAGGTTTTGGTGCAGAAAATAAAATTGCGCTGTAGTTACTGTTTAAAAACTTAGTTGATTCATTCAACCGTTCAGTATCATCTGTTAGTCGCATCGAAATCCCGTAAGATTTCAAATTGTATTCATCTATTAAAGATGATGCAGCCGAAATCCCGTAAGGTTTCCAACTTTTAAAAAGTGCCCCGTAAGGCACAAAGCAAGCTTCACCCAATTTGCATATTTTGCATTATAGGTGAAGCTTTCTTTTTTTATTTAAGCACAACAATTAAAAAATAAAATAAAAAAAGTAGCTTTGACAAGTATAAAAAAGCTTTCCCAAATTATTATATGGGAGTATTATAAATCCATTATTGTTGACATGAAAAATCAAAAGTTAGATTATTTATTGCGCTCAGCATTAAATAGTACACAAGAAAAAAAATGCCCTTATTGTGGTAGTACTGATGTTGAAAAAATAGATAGTAAATATATTTTTACTTCCTTATTGAATTGTAAAAAATGTAGCTTTAATCATCGTCACCCAAAAGATGATGAACAATGGCTACAAAAGTTTTATCAAAAGGAATATAATATTGAAACGCATATGACTTTGATGCCATCTGCAAATGAGATAGAAAAATTAAAAGAAGATAATTTTCCTAAATTACGATTATATGATAAATATATTCAAGCCTTATTCAAATCGAAGCCGAATGTAAAAATGATTGATTATGGCTGTAGTTGGGGCTATAATGTTTTTAAATTAATTAAATCAGGATTTAATGCAGTTGGTTTTGAATTGTCGGTTCCAAGAGCAGAATTTGGCATTAAAAACTTAGCTGTGCCTATCATTTTTGATATAGAAAAATTGCCTGCCGCCAACGATTTAATTCTTAGTTCGCATGTGATCGAGCATTTAAGCGACATCAGTGGCTTTGTTGCATTATCAAAAAAATTGCTTACTACCGATGGTGTATTTATGGCATTTTGCCCTAATGGTACTGATGCATACAGAAAAAGAGAACCTCATATTTGGCATATCAACTGGGGTTTGGTACATCCTAATTATTTAACAATTGAATTTGCTCAATTTGTTTTTAAAAATAATCCCTATTTAATTTTAACTGGTGATTGGGATTTTAATGCAGAAGAAATTAGCAATTGGGATGGCAAAAGCCAAGTAGTAGGTGCTTTAAAAGAGGGTATGGAATTATTGATAATTGCCAAACCAAATATTGGCATCAAATAATTTTAAAAAGCTTACCCGGTAAGGCTTTAATTATATTTTTTAATTCTAATTGAAGTAATAATCCTGCAATTGTAGTATGCGATAAATTGGTTTTAATTACAAGATCATCAATATTTATTTGTTGATGTTGTTGCAATATTTCAACAATTATTTTTTCCTGTTCATCCAAATCAACAAACAATAAAGCTTGCTTTGGCGATGGTTTTTGTTGTTCAATATCCCACATCATTTGCTTTATAATATCATCAGCATTTTCGAATAAAATAGCCTGATTATTTTTTATTAAATAATTACAACCTTCCGAATAAGTATCGCCAACTTTGCCCGGCAACGCAAATACATCTCTATTATATGAATCGGCTAATTTGGCTGTAATCATTGCTCCGCCTTTAATTGCGGTTTCAATTAAAATTAATGCATCGCACATGCCAGCCACAATTCTATTTCGTTGCGGAAAATTTTCTTTGTTTGCTACTTCGCCAAAGCCATATTCGGTAAGCACTCCACCACAATCCACCATTTGTTTTACATACTTTAAATGTTGCGATGGATACATTTTATCCATGCCATTTGCTACCACACCTACCGTTTCTAAATTATTTTTTAAAGCTGCTTTGTGTGCTGTAATATCAACACCAAATGCTAAACCACTTACAATTAATGGATGATAAGCCGATAGCTGTTCAATTATTTTTTCGCATTGTGTTTTGCCATATTCTGTAGTTCGTCGGGTACCCACTATCGAAATTATTTTTCGTGCATTTAAATCTGCATTGCCTTTGTAATACAGCAATACTGGGCTATCAGCACATTGTAATAATCGTTTCGGAAATTTATCTTCAGTATAAAATAAAGGGGTAATATTATTTTTTTCGATAAATTTTATTTCGGCTTCGGCAGTTTTTAACGCCTCATCTTTTGATTGTAAAATAGCATTGGCTCGTATCGCCCCAATGTTCGGAATTTTTTCGAGTGTAGTTTTTTTTGTTGTAAAAATTTCTTTTACACCACCACAATAACTCACTAAATTTTTAGCTGTAACCGAACCTATTTCGGATAAATGAGTTAATGCAATTTGATATTGTAGTTGACTTGGATTCATTTTTTAATAATGCGAACAGAAAAATGGGTTTTAATTTTATTCAAACCTGATGGCTTTTATCGGTTTAATATAATTGATGATAATGGCTGGTAACACAAGGCTTACGATACTTACCACAATAAACCCAACATTGATAAATGCTATCATCCAAATATTAAAATCAACTGCCACTTCTGATATGTAATAGGTTTCTTCATTCAGTTTTATAATTTTAAAATAGTACTGTATAAAGCAAATACTTAAACCAATTAAATTGCCCCACATTACACCTTTTAATAAAATAAATGAGGATTGAAGTATAAATATTTGTTGTAATGATGCGGCTTTCATACCCATTGTTTTTAAAATACCAATCATTTGTGTTCGTTCTAAAATTAAAATTAATAGGCTTGATATTACATTTATTAATGCCACAATTACCATTAAAATCAGAATCAAAATTTCGGTTGTGTTTTGCAAATTCAACCAATCAAACAAGGTTGGAAATAATTGATGAATAGTTTGTGAGCCAAAATTTAATGGTAAAATATCTTTGTTGATGGTAGTGCAAACGGTATCCATTTTCGAAAATGGTTCAACAAAAACTTCGTAACCACCCACTTCATTATTTTTCCAATTATTTAATTTTTGCACCATTCTAATATCAACAAATGAATACACTTTATCAAACTCGGATAAACCTGTTTTGTAAATGGCAGCCACCTGCAACTTGCGTACACGTGGGCTTTTATCAATAAAATATACCAAACAATTATC